>DPMS01000496.1 GCA_003541285.1 Actinomycetota bacterium | reverse complement strand
TTTCGACGCCGACCACATCGCTGCCATCGACGACACCACCCGGCTCATGGTCCAGCGCGGCCGCCGGCCGGTAGGGGTCGGCTTCTTCTTCGCTATGGGGCACTCCTCGGTGGTCGTCGCGCTTGCCGTCATCGTCGCGCTAGCGGCCGGAGCAGCCGCGACCCCGCAGCTGGATCATTGGCACCGGCTCGGCGGCGTCATCTCCACCGTCGTCGCGATGTCCTTTCTCGCCCTGGTCGCCGCCCTCAATGCCCTCGTGCTCATCGGGATCATCGGCCTATGGCGGTCACTGCGCCGCGGCACACTGGATGAGCACCAGCTCGAGCTGCAACTGCTTAACCGCGGGCTGGTCAACCGGATCCTCGGTAGGCGGGCCCGCACGCTGATCCGTTCCTCCTGGCACATGTACCCGCTGGGCATCCTGTTCGGACTCGGCCTCGAGACCGCCTCCGAGGTCACGCTGCTCACCTTGTCCGCCAGCACCGCCCAAGGCGGCGGGCTGCCGCTGCTATCCATGCTTACCCTGCCGCTGCTGTTCGCCGCCGGCATGAGCGCATTTGACACCTGCGACGGCCTGCTCATGTCCCTGGCCTACACGTGGTCGCAACACAATCCCGCCCGCAGGCTCTACTACAACATCGCCACCACCTGGGCCACCGTACTGGTGGCCGGTTTCATCGCCAGCGTGTACCTGGCCGGAGTACTCGCTGATCATGCCGGCGCCGCCTTCCTTGCCGGCTACGCCGGCCTCGCCGACCACTTCGAAGTACTGGGCTATGCCATCGTTGGCTTCTTCATCCTCACCTGGGGCGGCGCCGTCCTCCTCTGGCGGCTTGGCGGCTTCGACCGCCGCTACCGCTCCTGCCGCCCACCGGACCGGCCGGTCCGTGAGCAAGCGCCGACGCTGACGACACCTTCCCGCCAGGAGGCACTGGCGCGGCCGGCCGGAGCTCAGCGGTATCGGGGCAGGCCTGGCTGATCTGCGGCAGGTCATCAGCGATTACCAGATCACATCGGTCGCTGTCCCTGCGTTCGGGTTCGGCAATGGGGGAGTGGGCTGGCGCGATGTGCGGCCGCTGATCGTCGGGGCCCCGCCGGCAGCCTGCCTGGGGTCAAAGTGGTGATCTACCCCGCCAGAAGGCGGGTAGCCGGTGCAAGGGCAGCACCGCCCAGATGACACACCAGGCCGGTCGGGCAGCGCCTGGATCTGGCGGGAGCAGGGATCACTCCCCGGGTCTGCGCATGCGCTCCCTTGCGGCTAAGTGGGTGGCCCCGTAAGTTCGTCCGGGGTCAGAAATCGGGTTTGTGCCCGATTCCGGCGAGGTGGACGGTGCAGGCGGTGCCGAGGGCTTCCTGGGGGTTCTGGTGGGGAAGCCGGTGAGCAGCGGCGGCAGCTCCAGCGTCGGCGGCGGTTCTAGGGAGTGGAGCCGCCGCAGCAGGGCGGCCAGCTCGCCGACCGTCCCGTATTCGGTGTCGCCGGAGACCAGCTCCCAGAAACTGACGACATGCCCGTCCACCACAAGCGGCTGATCGGAAGGCCAGGCGAGCCGGACCGCCGGGAAGCCGGCGTCCTCCAGCCATCGAGCAGCCGCAACCTCTGTCCGCACGTCGGAGAGGTAATCCACCGTGCGGGCAATTCGCACGACCACGGGAGTGGCGGCGAGCCGGTAGATGGCGTCTCACCCAGGCGCAACAACTCAGCGCCCCGGGGGTCGAGGCCAGCCTCAGCGCAGGCCTTCACCAGGGTATGAGCCGTCTCGGCAGTCGAAAAGGAACGACGCCCATGCTGTCCGCCGCCTCCCGGGCTGCCATCTCGCCTCACGCCAGGCACGTTACCTGGCCCAGATGCCCAGCCAGCCGGACAGTCCCCAGCGTGTGCTCATGGGGGAGTGGCGCCGGGGAACCCGCCTCTACGGGCTGGCTCGTGGTTACGGCCTGAACGCGAGGAGGCACAGCAGCGCCACAAGCGAGCTGGCATTCCAGATGTCTCCGGCCGAGATCAGCTCGCGGACAGACGCCAGCGGCACCCACTCCATCCGGGCTGCCTCGTTGACCTCGGTTGGTACGCCAACACGCTCCGGGTCCTGGCCAACGAACAGCACATGCTCGCCGTCCACCCGGCCTGCGGTCGGCTGGCACGAGACCAGGTGCTCCACCCGCCCGGCTCGATAGCCGGTCTCCTCCTCCAGCTCCCGGATCGCTGCCTCCGCCGGCTCCTCGCCGTCATCGACCATGCCGCCAGGCAGCTCCCACCCCCACCGGTCCTGCACGAACCGGTGCCGCCACAGCAGTAGCACCCGGTCCTGATCATCGAGCAGAGCTATCCCCGCAGCGCGATGCAGCCGCACCACGTCATGCCAGTAACGCCCACCATCCGGCAGCTCAACATCCACCTGCCCAAGCCACACATGGGCATCCTGATGGATCGTCCGCTCACCGAAGGTCCGCCACCGTCCGTGATCATCGCCCATCGCACCGGTCACGGCCATGACGTTAACGCCCCCGCCATCGCTTCGGGACCCCGCGCAGCGAAGAAGTAACCGGTTCGCCACTCACGCCGCGCCTATGCCAGACACTGCCGAATTGAGCCGTTCTTGGATCAAGGCGGCGCCTGCGGCGCCGCAGGCCCGGCGTCCGCGCCGGGCTCAGCCTTGGCGAGGCCCGCCCGGCGCACGCCGGGCCGCACACTCGGCGGGCAAGCCAAGCTGGCTCCCACGGCGAGGCAGCGCCAGTGCAGCGCAGCCGTCTTCCTCGGCTCCCGATTATCCAGCTGGCGGCCACCGCGTCAATGGCGGCCCTACGGACCGTCGCATGCGATCGGCTGCGCCGACCATTGACCCGGCGCCCATTCGCACGGTCACGGCGCCTGTCAGGACGACGGACAGGACTAGGGACAGGCTGAACATGCCCTCCCGCCCAGGTGGTACCCGCCGCCGACGGTTCGTTAGGCCACGTAGACTTTCGCGCATGAATGGGCCTAACGATGAAGCAGACGGTGACTACATTTCGGCGCACAAGCAAAACGTCCGAGATCTGCTTAATCAATTTGATGACGCTATGGATTCCGCGGCTGCATTCGCCCGGTATCCACGTATCGTCAGCCAGCTGCAAATCATGCGGGACACGGCCAGCGGTTCGACGAGGCAATGCTTGCCGTCGCAGCGACGGCCGTACCAGACGGCGTCGGCCTGGACGTGCTGCTAGCCGCCAGTTTCCGCATCCCCGTTTACCTCAACATTGCGCTTCCGGAGGTAGTCACCGACTTCGCGATTGGGAATATCGTCGAGGCGCTGAAGCCCCTCAACAGCGAGCTGAATGATTACCTCTCCGATAGCGATACCGCGCATCTGGCCGATGCGCTCGGCCCTGGGCTTCAGAACCTCCACCGGGCGTTGCGGGACTGCTTCGGCCTGTGGCAACTGGGCAAAGGCCCCTGGAAGTCCCAGCGGCTGGACCTGCGGCTCGGCGTCCCTGACATCGCCGGCCGCCCTACGGCCTATCCCGTACTAAAGATCCTCATCGACGGCACCGAGAAGCTGGCCGGGCGAGACCGGCAGTACACCGGCTGGCACCCCGCTGACATCCTCGGCCCCGGCTCACCGCTGCTTCCCACCGAGCCCGCCCGCCGCGTCGCCCTCTACGTCAATGCCGCTGGCGGCCCTGCAACTGGCTGCCTCGCCGCCTACGTCAAAGACTTCGGCGATCAGGTGACGTGGGCCGACTTCCGGCTCTTTGAGGGCGTTTACCACGCGCCCACCATCTCGCCAAACCCAGACGGCGGTGACTGGCGGATCGGCATCGTCCCACCGGTGTTTGACGCCGCCCAATACCGGGCGGAGGTTCAACGCGTGAGCACGGAGCGGGCATGGAAGGCGGAGCCGTGGCAGACCGCGCTGCTGCTCGACCAGTACCTCAGCGCGGACCCCGGGGCGCTGTGCCCATGGAACCTGGGCTGGGCAGAGCCGCACGGCGAAGCCACGGGCATGTTCTCTGTCACCCTCTGGGACGACCACTGTGACCGCGGGCTCGTCGTCGATCTGGTCGCCGGCTCTGGCACACCCGAACGACGGGCCAGGCAGATGGCCGACTCCCTGCTCACCATCCCATCTCACCAGTGGCCTAGGACCCGCCCCACCCAGCGACAGACCAGCAGCTTAGCGCGCCCGTTGCGTGCCCGATCGACCGGCAAACCCGGGTGACCCCACAGTGTCCCCGCAGAGGGCGGGGGAACAAGGGTCAGCACAGGGAAAACATGCTGTGCACCGGAAGGATGTCGGCGCGATCGGCCGGGCCGTCATCTTCCCTTTCCCGGTCGTGGCCACCCCCGGCTACCCTTCCTCCGGTTGCCGTGGCGTCCGGTGTGCGGCAGGTTCTGGTCATGGCCGCGTTCCCGGTGCCCAGGTACCTGGCTGAGACTGCGGCGCGCGAGCCTGGTGTGCTCGCGGCGGCGGGCCGAGCTTTTCCGCAGGAATGGCAGGTGCGGAGGGGCCGGGGCTGGCAGCGGGGGGCGGCTGCGCTCTGCGGCCGTTCCATTCCTGCTGCCGCCGCGCGAAACAGCGGCCGGTCAAGGCCAGCTGGCCCATCGGCCCCGTCTGCAGGCCCTCGGCCGCGCCGGTGGACTTCCTCGACGACAGCGAGCAAGCCCGGCAGCTCCGTACCTGCCTGAACGACACTGGCATGCCGCTGGACCTGCGAGTCGCGGCCGCGCTCGTGCTCGTCTACGGGTTGACACTCACCCGCATCGCCTATCTCACCCGCGACGACATCACCCACTCCGGCGGCCAGACCTGGCTGCGCCATCCCGGGCACCGGCTCCTCCTGCCGCCCCGCCTCGCCGCCCTCCCCCGCCCGTTCGCCCGCCAGCCCGCCCGCCACCACC
>DPMS01000081.1 GCA_003541285.1 Actinomycetota bacterium | reverse complement strand
GATGCAGGAATTGCTGGACCTGGTCCGTGAGCTGGCCGACAAGGAGCTTCGCCCGGCGGTAGACGCGGCCGAGCGGGAGGCGGCCTTCCCGCGCGAGGCGTTCCGGACGCTGGGGAGATCAGGACTGCTCGGGTTGCCCTATCCGCAGCACTGGGGCGGAGCCGGCCAGCCGTACGAGGTCTATCTGCACGTGGTGGAGGAACTGGCCAGGGCGTGGCTCGCGGTCGGTCTCGGCCTGAGCGTGCACACCCTCGCCTGCTTCCCGCTGATCACCGCGGGCACCGACGAGCAGCGGGACCGGTGGCTCCCGGACCTGCTCGGCGGCGAACTGCTGGGCGCCTACTGCCTGTCTGAGCCGCACAGCGGATCGGATGCGGCAGCGCTGAGCACCCGCGCGGTGCGGGCGGACGGCGGTTACCGCATCGACGGGGTCAAGGCCTGGATCTCGCATGCCGGCCAGGCCGATTTCTACACTGTCTTTGCCCGCACCTCGGGTGAGCCGGCCGGGCGGGAGCGGGCGCACGGGATCAGCTGCCTGCATGTCCCCGCCACCACCGACGGAGTGCGCGCCGCCCCGGCCGAGCGCAAGATGGGCATGCGCGCCTCGGTCACCGCCCAGATGATCTTCGAATCCGCCCACGTCCCCGCCGATCACCTGGTGGGGGAGGAGGGCCGGGGGTTCGCCATCGCGCTCGCGGCGCTCGATGCTGGCCGGCTGGGCATCGCCGCGTGCGCGACCGGGCTGGCCCAGGCGGCGCTGGACACAGCCGTGGGCTACGCATGCGAGCGCCGCCAGTTCGGCAAGCCGATCATTGACTTCGAAGGCCTGGCCTTCCTGCTCGCTGACATGGCAACCGCGGTGGCGGCGTCGCGTGCGCTGTACCTGGCGGCTGCGCGGCGCAAAGATGCCGGGCAGCCGTTCGGCGCCCAGGCGGCGATGGCCAAGCTGTTCGCGACCGACACCGCGATGCGGGTGACCACCGACGCGGTGCAGGTGCTCGGCGGTTACGGCTACGTCGAGGACTTCCCGGCCGAACGTTATCTGCGGGAGGCCAAGTTGCTGCAGATCGTGGAGGGCACCAACCAGATCCAGCGGATGGTGATCGCCCGCTCCCTCAGCCACGCCTGACGGCGTCGCCCGGCGGCCGATTGCATCAGTTTGTGCCCAGCCGCCGGGCGTTGGTGCGTTCAGCGTGGCCGGCGGGCTACCGTGACGGCGTGGAAGAGATCGATCGCCAGATTCTGTCGCTGCTGTGCCGGGACGGCAGGATGAGTTTCACCGATCTGTCACGCCAGACCGGGCTGTCGGTTTCGGCCACCCACCAGCGGGTGCGGCGGCTGGAGCGGCGCGGCCTGATCAAGGGGTACGTGGCCGTGATTGATCCGGCGGATGCCGGGCTGCCGCTGACCGCGTTTGTCTCGATCAAGCCGTTCGACCCGGCTGCCCCCGACGACGCGCCGGAACGCCTGGCCAGCGTGGCCGCCATCGAGGCCTGCCACAGCGTCGCAGGGGATGAGAGCTACATCCTGAAGGTGCGGGTCGCCTCGCCCGCCGCGCTGGAGAACCTGCTCCAGGAGATCCGCGCCCTGGCGAACGTGTCCACCCGGACCACGATCGTGCTCAGCACTCCGTATGAGAACCGCCCGCCTGATCTGTGATCACGGCGCAGGCAGCAACACCCCGTCCAGCATCAGCGACAGCATCCGCTCGGCCTGGTCAGGGCCGTCAGCGGCACGCTGCGTCACCAGGGCGACGGCGTGGGAGAGGCGGAGCAGGTCGATCGCTGTAACGTCGGGCCGGACCGCGCCCGCCTGCTGGGCGCGGGTCAGCAGGGCGGTCGCCGCTGCCACCAGGTCCTCGCGGCAGGCTGAGAACAGTTGGGTGTCCTTGCCGTAGCCGGCGGTCAGCGCCGCGGTCAGGGTGTGCTTGGTAGCGCTGAATTCGACCATGGCGCGCAGCCAGGTCACCAGCGCGGCAGCGGGCGGGTCCGCGAGCAGCGCCCTGGCGCGGGCGCACAGCGCCTCGACCTGATCCCGGTACACGGCCTCAAGCAGCGCCTGCCGGCCCGGGAAATGACGGTACAGGGTGCCGATCCCGACCCCGGCGCGGCGGGCCACCTCCTCCAGCGAGGTGTCGTCGGCGCCCTGCTCAGTGAAGGTGGCCAGCGCGGCGGCCAGCAGCAACTCGCGGTTCCTGCGCGCGTCGGCCCGCATCGGCGGCGGGACATCAACCGTACTCATCGCAACCAACTTCACCTGGGTCTGCTCAGGAAGACAACCCGGTAGACGGCAACTTGGCGGAAGCAGCCCCGGCTTGCTAACCGGAGGCATCCTCCGTATAGTTACCGGAGGCTACCTCCGGTTGATTCCACTCTACATCGAGGGGACCTGCGTGACTGTCTCATCCACGACCGTACGCCCGCAGGTGACCGCGCAGCGGCGCGGCCGCCCCGTCGCCGCTCTCGTCCTCGTGCTCTGCGCGCAGCTGATGGTGATCCTGGACATGACCATCGTCAACGTCGCCCTGCCGAGCATCGAGAGCGGCCTTCACTTCTCCGCGACCGGCCTGTCCTGGGTGCTCGACGCCTACGCGCTGACCTTCGGCGGCCTGCTCCTGCTCGGCGGGCGGGCGGGCGACATCCTCGGCCGCCGGCGCGTCTTCCTGACCGGGATCGGCGTGTTCACGCTGGCATCCCTGGCCGGCGGCCTGGCCGCCTCGTCTAGCTGGCTGATCGCCGCCCGTGCGCTCCAGGGCGCCGGCGGCGCGATCGCCTCGCCCGCCGCGCTCGCCCTGGTCGTGTCGTCGTTCCCGGAAGGCGGTGGCCGCAACAAAGCCATGGGCCTGTACGCGGCCATCGCCAGCGGAGGCGCCTCGCTGGGCCTGGTGCTCGGCGGCGTCATCACCCAGTGGGAGTCATGGCGCTGGGCCTTCTTCATCAATGTGCCGGTCGGCATCGTGGTCGCGGCCTGCACCCCGTTCTTCCTGGCCGAGACGCCGCGCCAGCACGGGCACTTCGACCTGGCCGGCGCGCTCACCTCGGTCACGGGCATGGTGGCGCTGGTCTATGCCTTCATCCGGGCCGCCAGCGCGGGCTGGTCAGACACGGGCACACTGGCCGCACTCGCACTCGCCGCCGCCGCCCTGGCTGCCTTCATCCGCACCGAGACCCGGGTGGCGCAGCCGGTGACACCGCTGCGCCTGTTCACCGACGGCCAGCGCGCCGCGTCCTTCGCGGCACGGCTGCTGCTGGTGGGCGGCATGTTCGGGATGTTCTTCTTCGTCACCCAGTTCCTGCAGGCCGTCCTGGGCTTCAGCCCGGTGCGGGCCGGCCTGGCGTTCCTGCCGATGACGATCCTGCTGTTCGGTGTGTCCCGGCTCGCCGCCCGCCTGCTCGAGCGGCTTCCCGCGGTGCCGCTGACGGTGGCCGGAATACTCCCGGTGATCGCCGGCATGGCCTGGCTCTCCCGGATCTCACCGGCAACCGGGTACGCGCCGGGGGTGCTGGGCCCGATGATCCTGTTCGGGACCGGGATGGGACTGGCCTTTGTCCCGCTGACCACCTCCGCGCTGGCCGGGGTGCGGCAGGAAGACGCCGGTGCCGCCGCCAGCTTGGTGAACGTCACCCAGCAGGTAGGCGGGGCGGTCGGCCTCGCCGTCCTGGTGACCGTCTTCGCAGCCGCCAGCAGGGGTACCAGCAGGAGCACGGGAGGCAGCGTCTCGCGGCTCACCGCCGTGCACGTGCATCTCGTGCACGGCATGGCGAGCGCCTTCAGCGTCGCCACGGTCTTCGACGTAGGTGCCCTGCTGGTAATGGCTGGCGCCGCGGTCCTCGCGCTCCGGCGGCGGGGAGCCTCCCGCTAGCCGCCGGCTTCGATCCGGGCGCACTCGCTGTAGGCGACCCGGCCGAAGTACATCACCTTGGCCAGTGCCCACCACTGCGAGCCTGGCCGGGCGGCCGCGGGAAGCCGCAGCGGATAGCACAGCGTGGTGGTCTGGCCGGCGGCGACCGCGAAGCCCTGTGTCCACGGGCTCAGTACCGGCCAGGTGCCCAGCGGGGACACCAGCTGGCATTCGCCCCTGATCGGCGCCGCTGTCCGGTTGGCCAGTTCCACCACGAACTCGCCTCGCTGGCCCGCGCCAACGGTCAGGGTGGCAGGCAGCAGGCGCAGCCCGACCTCCGCAGCGGCGGCCTGCTGGTCGGCCTCGATCAGCGGGATCAGTTCGGTCAGCGGGAGGTCGAGCGGTGGGGCCGGCGGCTCGCCCACGGTGATCAAGGTGGCGTCCTCGAACGCCTGGCCGAGGTCGTCCTCGATCCGCGCCGTGACGTAGTAACGCCCGGCGGGCGTACCGGGCCGGACCCGGGCGGCCAGATCCCAGGCCGCGTACCCGCCGCCGGCCAGTTCGTAGCACAAGGGGGTGGGGCCGCCGGCGGGTTCCACCACCAGGCCGGCCGGGACGTCGAGGGTCACCTGCCCGCTGGCCGGCTGCGGGCCGCAGGCGACGGTGAGCAGCAGCCCGGAGCCGGTGAGGTCAGCGCCGAATGTGAGCCGGCCGGGGGACAGGTGGACCGCGACCGGCATGTTCCCAGCCGGGGCGGGGCCTTTGCCGTGTAGCCAGTACTGGCTGAAGACCGGTTGCGCGGGTTCGGGAGGGACCGGGCGGGCCGGGC
>DPMS01000598.1 GCA_003541285.1 Actinomycetota bacterium | reverse complement strand
TAGGCATTACTAATGATCACGGAACGGCGCGGGGCCGCCGGGGAGGACGCCGATGGCGGGAATCCTCACCATCTCCCCTGGCCACGACGCGTCCTACCCGTGGCGGCAGATCGGCACCACTCAGGCTAGCGACGACGCCTCACCGCTCGGCTACTACCTGACCCCGGCAGCCAAGGGAGGAGAGCCACCAGGCCGCTGGACCGGCCGGGGCGCGCAACGACCTGGGGGCGGCCGGGTACTGGGAACAGGCCGCAGCCGAGGTGTGGGAGTGCATCGCCATCGGCAACCAGGCGGCGCTGGAGTACCTGCAGGATGAGGCCAGGCCCTCGGCCTAGTCGTCCTCGTGCACGAGTGTGGTTCTTCCACAAAGTAAAGGCTACTAGGTTAATGTGACATACTCCAAATGACCGCGAGCAGTGCGCGGCCCCACGGTCTTCGACAGCCGCTTATGAGCTGAAGGGGCTATTTCATGATCAGCGCGACATGCCGGGATCAACCCACATATCGCGCCTATGGGAGCAGGTTCAGGACGTTCACGTGCTTTGGGCGGACGACGGTGAAGTGGCGCCGGTCCAGGCTGGCCACGTCGGTCAGCTTCAGCCTCTCCGCCACCGCGACCACCGAGGCATCCACCGCGCCGAGCGGCAGGTCGGCATAGGTGCGGACGAGTTCAGCTATCCGCGCCAGGTCGGCGGCGGTGATAGTGACGTGTTTGAACTCACCCGACACGACGGACTCCAGGAAAGCGCCCTCAACGTCGGGGCGTTCCTCCACCAGCCAGCACACCTCGACGATGACCGTGGTCGGGATCAGGAGCGGGCCATCGCGGGACTTCAGGAGGGCGGCGCAGCGGGCGCGGTGTTTGTCGGATCGGTCGATGGCCGCGACGAGTGGGCCGGTGTCGAACAGCGTCGTCACGCGGGGCGCTTCAACCGCTCGCGAATGATCTCGTCGTGCCGCCGCTCGGAGAGATCGCCACGGCCGGACTCCCAGATCCCGATGATCGACAACCGCCGTCGCGGTGCCGGCTCGCCCTCCGGTTCGGTGGCGGATGCGAGTTCGGGGTCGGCCGCGACGAGCACGCGCAACCGCTCCGCCTGGCGCGGGGTGAGCCTGTCGACCAGGTGGTGGAGGTCGTCATAGTCATGGGCCGCTGTCACGGTGAAAGTCTACGGCGTTCGGTGCCCGGCTGCAGGGAGCAGCTACGGGCGGGTGAGGCACCGGGCTGGGCCTCCCGCGGCGGCCCAACACACCGGGGGCGGACAGCTCGATCGCTGGGTGCGGGCACTCCCCGGGTGGCCCAGCACCGTGGGTGGCGCCTCGGTGAGCCGCTGTCCCGTGACAGCGGAGATTCCGTGACCCATGCGTCTGACCTGCGAAGAGGAATCTTCGTTGACAGCCCGCGACGCCAACGGTGTCCGGTTTGCCGGTTCCCCTGACGGCGAAGTGGCCGCTCGTGACAACGAAGATTGCCCGCCCGGAGCCCGGCCAACGGCTCCTGCGCGCTCTCAGGCTGCAGCAACGTGCGGGGCGACGGCTGGATAGGCCGTGGGCCGAGGAAAGTTGAGTGGCAGGCGGCACCGGGCGAGGACGATTAATTGGCAAGAAGGAAAGTTCGTTGACAGAGGACAGCCGCCAACGATCGGCCGCACGTCACGCGAGCAATCCCGATTGTCCTGTCTCAATCGACCCGAGCCACGGCTAGGTCGTGACCTGCGGTGGCTCGGATGGCGTAAGACGTGATCGCGGCGCTTGTCTCACCGGATATGAGCCATTCCATCTCGTCACGTAGGGCGCACTATCTGGGACCGTCGGCTTGGCAGCCTCCCCGTATCTGAGACATTGAAGAGGGCACCTGGTGCGGAAGAGGGCACCTGGTGCGAGGCGGCAGCAGCTACGTCATGGGGTGTGCGAAGAAATGAAGATGACCGACGACACGTTCTGCGTGACGTTCCGGGGCAAGCGGAGGCACTCGGCCTGACTCCCGAAACTGTGAGCGATGAGATCCCTGCTCAGGTCCTTCGCATCCGCGACAACGTCCGCAGGGCCCAGCAGAAGATCGACTGCTACCGCGGCACCCCCGAGTTCGCCGACGATGACGAGGTCGCATACCTCGGGCCCGCGTGGGGAGTCCTCGCCCGCCGCGGCCGCGACGCTATCCTCCAGCCTCCCAAACCCGCCGTGGTCCCAGCCAGTGAGATCGCGCGGCGGATGGGAGACCGCTCGGCGGCCCGGGAACCCGGGCATGCATAACGGTTTCCACCGTGGCACCCCGCCGCTCACGTGAGCAAGCAGGGGGTGCCGGCGCTCCTGATTCACTCCGCACCAGGGTGCAGCGTCGGTGGGTGACGCGGTGGGAACCCCCGGCGTTATCGTGCGAGCTGTGGGCATCGTGGAGCTGCTTAGCCAGTTGCCGGAGGCGATCATGCAGCCTCCCGGGCGGGTATGGAACGTCTTCGCCCGCAGCCTCGGCGAGCAGGGGGCGGACGGCCGGACCGCGCTGGCGTGGCGCTGGGCGCTGACCGGGGCGTACCCATCCCCGGTGACGCTGGCCCCGCTCGGGAGACCACCGGACCACGGTGAACTGATCGCCGAGGCCGAGGCCCGCGCCGAACTCGCGGGGTGCAGGGATGACCCTGGCGGCCAGGTCATGCACGCGAGGTACGTGCTGTTGCGGCTGGCCGGGCGGCTTGAGGCCCTGCCACTTGTGGAACGCGGGGCCGGCCTGGCCGCAGGTCACCAAAGGAGCGGAGCATGCGCGCCCGCCTGCCGAGATTGAGGAGGTCTACTTCTGGGCGGTGCTGGCACGCGACCGGCACCCCTGGCCGGGTGATGCCGCACCGGCTGGCGCGTGGCTGGCCTGCGGCTGGGCCTACGGCGTGGTACAGCTTCTGAACTGGGTCTGCGGGGTGACCGGGGTGGGCCCGCTGACCGGCGTGCGGGCCACCGGGCGCCCGGCCCTCTACCAGGTCTCGCTCGATGCCCGCGGGGCGATGACCGGGGCAAGGCAGGCACGGGAGGCCGGCCAGCCCGTCGTGGCCGGGCGCATGGAAGCGATGATGGAGACCTTCCTGTGGCTGGCTGGCTGGAACCCGCTCCCGCCAGTGGACCGGCACGGGCACGTGGCGTTCGAGGATTGCCCGGAACGCGACGCGGCGTGCGGCTGTGGCGCGGTGGGCCGGTGCCTTGGGGGCGAATGCTTGGCATGCGTGCGCATCGCCTGCGCCGAAGCGTTCGGTGCGGAAGGCTTCCCTCTGTCAGCGCTGGGCCCGGGGGCTGACAATCTTATTCAGGGCGGGCCCAGCGGCCAGTAGGCCACGGTGGCGTCATCGTGTGGCTTGGCGCGTGGCCAGCGGCTGCCATCGGGGTCGCTGTCCTCGGCCGCGCGTGTGCGCCGGATGACTTCCGCAGGACCGTGCGCGGCGAGCAGGGCAGCGATGATGGGCCAGCCGGCCAGGCCGAAGCGGTCGGCCAGCCGGGCCGCGCCGTCGCTGAGCAGTGCGACGGCCGACAGTTCGCTCACGGGGATCGTTCCGGTTAGTGCCTCGGCGGCGGCGCGCGGGTCGGTGGAGGCGACCCAGAACCCGCCGGGCCGGTTCCGGTGCGCCGCCAGAGCTTCAGCTAGTTCGCGGTAGGCACCGCTGTGTTCTGGGCTCCCGGCCGGGAGAGCGTGCAGGGCTGCGCGCGCACCCTGCACGCTCTTGTCCTGGACGATCGTGCCGAGCCGGTCATCGCTCACCGCGAGGGGGCCCACCCGGTGCCGGTCCAGCAGGACGGTGCAGTCGCCAAGGACCAGATGCTCCATGACGCCTGCCTGGATACGCGCGGCGGCCACGGTTGCCGAGGGGGTGCCGGGGTGGCTCAGGTCGCAGGTTCCCCGGTGCAGCGTGGTGACGTTATCGATGGCCTCGGCCAGCGCGCCGGTGAGCGGGTGGCTGGGGGAGATGGCGGCCAGGAACAGGCTGCCGAGGGTGCGCGCGTACCACGCGGCGCCGTGTCGGCATCCTGTCGGCTGGCCGGCCGGGGTGGTGGCACCGTCGAGGACGACCATGGCATCCGTCGTGGCGGCGGTGAAGTCCTCGTTTGGCTGGCCCGGCTCGGCCGCTTCCGTGACCAGGCGCGGTTCCACCGGGTCAGGCCAGGTCGTGCCGGTAGATGGGAGTGAGCAGGCTGGTGCTGACGGGTTCCCCGCTTCCGGCGTCGTAGTCGGTTCCGATCACCGTGGAGAACTGGCTGCCGCCGAGTTGCCCCCACAAGGTGGAGATCTCGTTGGTGAGGAAGTGGACGGCGCCGAGGGAGCCGTTGGGGTGGATGCCGGCGATGGCGAGGAACGAGCCCTGGCCGTCCGGCCGGGGCAGCCGCGCCAGATAGGCCGCGTCGGCAGGCCGTGGCGGATGCTCCCAGGTGCCCGGCCGGAAGACCTGCCCGGTACGGGTGTCGCGGAGCACCCAGCCTTCGCCGTCGCGGTCCCACTGGATCACTGGGTCCTGCGCGTACGCATCCCGCACCGCCTCTGACATGCGGGGACCGCAGATGACAAGGAGCCCTGGGCGGTTGAGATCGACCTGGCCGTCGGGGCTCACGTTGTCGGTGGCGACATCGAGGCCGAATGCCCGGGCCAGATCTTCCAGCCGTTTGCCTGCCCGCAGGTCATCCAGTGCGACCACGGAACGGCCGGTGACCTCGTCGAACCGCAGCGGCGTCACCACGGTGACCGCGCCAGTGCCAAGGAATGCCCCCTCGGGCGCTGGGCCGGTGTGCCGGATCTGGTGGATACGGCCACGGCTGAGCCCTGCGGCGTCCGCGATCTGGGCGTAGGACATGCCCTGAGCGTGCAGTTCCTGGATGAGCCGCCGTCGCAGCCGCGCGAGTTCCGTAACCTCGCGCTGGGCTTCTGCGAGCCGTTCCGTGCTGGCACGAAGCATCTCGATCGGATCTTTGATCCGCCCGATCCGCTCCAGCTCGCCGTGCACGCCCTCTCCCGCGCCCAGAAGTGAGTCTGGGACCCTAGACAGGGTGCCGGAAAGCTCACGTCCGGTCAATGCGCTCACCGCGGTAAGGCGGCGCCGCCGGCGGGGGATCGGCGAAGANNCCCAGCCCCGCCGCCCACCGCCGGTGAGTTCCCAGTCCCACTGCTTCGCCAGGCAGGCCACGGTGTACAGGCCTCGCCCGTTTTCGCGCGCGGTTCCACCGGCCTCACCGAAGGGGACCACGCGCGTTCGGTCGGCCCACCCAGGTCGACTACCGCCACCCGGACCACGCCAGGCTCTGCCGCCAGGGCTGATTCGCTGGCGCCTGCGGACCGGCGCGCGGCATGCAGGGCGGCTCCGGCCACAGTCCCCACGGGTCCGAGATGACGGTGGGTCTCGGTTGGCTCGCCCGCGCGGTGATCGTGCGGGCCAGTCGGCATCGTGGCATTCATTTTCTGTTCCTCCAGTGCGGAAGTGTCGCGGGCCGTGTGGTGGCTGGGGAGGGGAGGGCAGGTCATTCATCTGGGTGTTCACCCTGGTGCTTTCGGGGTGCGTCAGCTCTCCGCACGTAGAGTCCTGTGAGCCGGCGGGCGGCGGCTGCGGGTCTCGTGGGCGGCTGGTCGGCGAGCGTCCCCTCACGGCCTTCAAGGCCGCTACCAAGGCACACGAGCACCAGAGCGGTGATCACCCCGCCGGCCACGAATACGGCGATTAAGATGGTAATGGCGATCATTTCTTCACCCCGCGTCCTGGCCGCCGGGGAGGAGCTTTTACCGCAAGCGTTGACTGCGATGGGCTGCTTATTAGCCAGCGGCGTCGGTGAGCGAGCGCACCGGTTTCCGCGCCGGGCAGCGCGCATTCACCAGCCACGATTCTGCGTTCCTCTGGATTCACATCCACCTTCAGCTCGTTATGCAATGCGAGCCTAGGGAGGACCGGAGGGAACGCTTATGACAGCTTGTCCTGCTCTTGTAGCCGTTTAGGACTTGCAGTCATAAACACAGATCGCCCGCTCCCGGTAGTTTTCTGCTGCCGGGGTGAGCTGGTGGCCGGGCACGCCGTGCTGTATCGGGCATCCTGCCGGCCGGCGCGCGTGCCCTGCTACGCGAGCAGGTGTGCCTTGTGATCCCAGGCCAGTTCGAGGACCGCTGCGCCAGCAGCTTGCATCGGCTCGGTGCCGCCAATGAACCTGGCCACGGTGCCGCGGGTGAACGGGACGCCATCGGCACCCCACTCGCTGATCACGCGTCCTTCGGCGTTGACTGCGGCGCGGCCGTCAAAGGCGGTATCAAAGACGTCGCTGTCAAACACGGCCACGGTCAGGATGTCCACGGCGAACGTCAGCGGATCCACGCCAACACCCAGGCAGTAAACACCCAGCTTGCCTGCCGTGCGCGCACTGGAGAGCTGCCGGTGAAAAGCCCACTGGCCGTAATCGAGCGGGGTGCCGAGGCTGCGATAGTCCTCGGAAGCGCCCAGCACCTCCTCGCTGAATTCGCGGACCATACACCGCCACAGGCTGAAATCGTTCCGCTCGTCAGCCGGTGTATCACCGGCGGGCTGGAAAACACCAACAGGCAAAACCTGGTACAGGCCGCCCCCGTGGGTGACCTTGGCCGGGTCACGCCAGTGGAGCAAGAACGACGCCTCGCCTGACGGGAGGCGCCGCAGGGTCAGCGTGGTGATCGCGGTCATGGCGCTGCGGCGCGACAGATCGCACGGATCTCCCACGGCACGGCGAAAGGGCAACCGGTCCAGAGCCAGTTCCGCCGGGTCATCGCGCCAGGCAGCTGCCAGTTCGTGGGCCACCGCTTCGCCGACGTTCACGCCATCGAAGTACCGGCCGCGGGCCAGGCTCATACCTGGTTTCTCGCCGGTCAGGTCAGCGGTCAGCAGGCGGTACGCTGGCCGGTTCTCAAACACCGCAGGCGGGTCAAGGGCACCGAGCGCATTCGCGTATGCCCGGTAGCGTTCCGCGTCAGTACGGAAGGGCAGCACACCCTCAGCCACCGCCTCCGTGCCGACCAC
>DPMS01000600.1 GCA_003541285.1 Actinomycetota bacterium | reverse complement strand
GGAGATCCTGCTGACGCCGGACTCCCAGCCAAAGGTGATGACCGACTGCTACACGCTGATTGAGCAGGAGATCTCCGACAAGTCAGGGGTCTCCGGGACCGCGGTCAAGCTCGCCTACAAGACGGTGACCAGCTTCGCCCCGGGCTACTACCACGGCATGGTGGAGGACCTGCTTCCGCAGATAGTGGGCAAGCTGGAGCCGTACTGGGCGGACTTCAGCACCTCCGGCGGCTCCGAGTTCGGCGACTACCTGGCCAAGCGCGGCGAGGAAGTGTCGGAGGCCCTGCTCTCGGTGACCGATGCCGCGGCGGCGGCCTCCGAGCGGCCCACGATCATCAAGGCGTACCGCACCGTCCGCGGCAGCGCGGCCAGGCACGTCGAGGCCGCGCTCCCGCGCGTCGGCGACCTGGTACTGAAGTACGCGCCCTGACCATCACAGGCTGTCCCGTGCGGCCCCCGATTTCGTTCCCGCTGCCGCTTCACTCGGCTGAGCGGTACAAGCCCGCAGCGCCCGGTCGGGCCGGGTGGATCAACGAACACGGAGAGGACCGGCTGCCCTAGAGCAGGTCGGGGCGCTGCCAGGGCTCGCCGAGGACATGGGTGGCCAGGAATGCCAGCACTGCCTGGTACCAGACGATGGCGTGGCCGGGCGTGGTGATCCAGTGGTTCTCGGTCGGGAAGTACAGGAATTTCACGTCGGCCTTCCGGCCGGGCCGGGTGGTCAGCCCGGCCCACAGCCGCAGTGCCTCCCCGATCGGCACCCGGTAGTCCTTGTCACCGTGGATCACCAGCATCGGGGTGGAGATGGCGTCGAGGTGCAGGTGCGGTGAATTCGTCTCGTAGCGTTCCGGTTCGGTGAGCGGATCACCGAAGTGGCGCCGCCAGTACGACGCCGCGTCGGTCGTGCCGAACATCTGGTCCAGCGCCCACAGGCCGGCATGGCTGACGATGGCCCTGAACCGGCCGGTGTGACCAGCGATCCAGTTCGCCATGTAGCCGCCATAGGAGCCGCCCATCGCCGCGGTCCGGGTCTGGTCGATGTCGGGCCGGGCGGCGGTGGCGTCGGTGATCGCCATCAGGTCGGCATAGGGCCGCAGTCCCCAGCTGCCGTGGCCGCGGCCGACGAAGTCGTGCCCGTAGCCGGTGGACAGGCCGGGGTCGGGCAGCAGCACGGCATACCCGTGGGCCACCATCAGCCACGGGTTCCACCGCCATGACCAGGAATTCCAGCTGAGGCGCGGGCCGCCGTGCACCCACAGCAGCAGCGGCGCGGGTTCCTGTTCGGACGCCGAGGCGGGCAGCGCCAGCCAGCCACGGATGACCGCCCCGTCGTCGGCGGTCGCCTCCACTTCGGTGAGCCGGCCGGGCAGTTCGAGGTGACCCGCGGGGCTGGGCAGGTAGCGCGGCGGGCTGCCGGGCATGGCGAGGTCGAGCCGCACCGGTACCGGCGGGCTGTCAATCGCGCTGCGCAGCGCGTACAGGAACTTGCCGTCCGGCGACGGGCACATGCTCGTGTAGGCGCCGTCGTCGGTGGTGACCCGGGTCACCGGCGCTCCGTCCAGGCTGGCCCGGAACACCGGGCACCTGCCGTGGTCGTCGGCGGTGAAGTAGACGGCCTGCGAGCCGGGCGCCCAGACCGCCTCCACCGGGCGCCGGTCCAGTCCCCCGAGCAGGTCGGCCGGGCTCCCGCTCCCGTCGAGCGGGACCACGACCAGGGTGGCGTCGCCGGGCGCGTCATAGCTGTCGTGGGTGGTGGCCGTGCACACCACCAGCCGGCCGTCCGGCGAGATGTGCGGCTCGCTGTAGTCGCGGCCGGGATCGGAGAGCAGGGTCCGGCGCTGGCCGGTGGCCGTGTCGATGACAGCGATCTCGGCCCGGACCTCGGCGGCGTCATCCCAGACCGACCAGCCGGTCACCGCGAGCGAGCCGTCCGGGGTGAGTTCGGGCCGCTGCTCGTCCAGGGCGCGGCCCGGATCCGGGGTCAGGTCGCGGGGCGGCGCGGCGAGCCCGCCGTTGGCGGCCGTGGCCATGAGCAGCCGCAGCTGGTCCGGGCCCAGGTCGTGGTCCCAGTGCCTGACCCGCGGGGCCTCATGCAGGATCGCGGTGACACCGGCGTCCTTGCGCTGCTGGCGGCGTTTGGCGTCCTCGTCCGGCCCGTCCGCGCCCGGCAGCATCGGGCAGGTGAGCACCAGGGCCGGGGCGCCGGTGGCGGCGCTGGTCCCGCTGATGCCACCCGGCGGCGCGGCCAGCCGCCGGGCGTCGCCACCCCCCGCGGGATGCAGCCAGAGAGCGGGCTTGGCGCCGTCCTGCGTTACGTCTGAATCCTGCCAGGCCGCCAGGTCGGGCCGGGCGGAGGTGAACAGCAGCGAGCCGTCGGGCAGGAACGCCGGGTTGTCCTCGCCCTGCGCCGACCAGGTCAGCCGGGTGGGCAGGGACTGGCCGCCGGGCGGGTCCGGCGCCTGGCCTCCATCCGGGCCATCGGTCACCGGGATCCGCCAGATGGCGGGGACGAACGTCTTGCCGTCCGGGCCAAGCTGCTGCACCGTCGCGGCTAGCCAGCTCCCATCGGGGGAGAGCCGCAGCCCGCTCACCCTCGGGATCGCGATGTAGTCGTGGAGGTCTTCGAACGGGCTCACCTGGGCTGCCCAGCGCTGTGAACGCCAGCCGGCGAAGGGGAAAGGAGGGTCATTCCGGCAGTCTCCCCTCTGTCCGTCCCGCCTAAAACAGCGACCAGGCCCCGGCAGGATCGTTCCTGCTTGGGCACGGCCACCTGGCCGCGGGCGGTCAGCCGTGCAGCCTCCTGATCACGGGCAACTGGCCGGCCCGGGGGCGGTGATGTCGCCATCACCGGCGTTCTGGCCGCTGTTGTTGGTGGTGGCGTCCACCCACGTCTGGGTGTCCCCGCAGTTGTCCTTCAGCCGGTATGACCACGACCAGTCCACCGGGCGGCGCTCACCGGCGCCAGCGACTCGCCGCCCGGCCAGATCCAGACGTTCTACCTGCGCGAGGAGTTCCGCGTGCCGCCAGTGGTCACCAGCTATAGCCACGCGAGCGATACACCGCTGCAGGTCGCCGTCTGGACGAGTGATTCCTTATTGATCATGGGTGTGTCGTTACGTGACGGAACTGGCGAGGGTGCCCAGGATCGGCGTTGCTTACCCGATGTCGAGCCTGGAGGCCCTCGTGGACGCCGATCTGGACACCCTCGTGACGGCACTGTACGTGAAGATCGACGACATGCTGGTCAAAGACCGCCGGCCGGGCCACCCGGTCCGGCTGAGCCAGTCCGAGCTGGTCCGCCTGGCGGTCGCCCAGGCGCTGCTAGGTTTTCACAGCGAGCACCCGTAGATCCGGTTCGCCATCTGCCACCTGCGGGCCATGTTCCCGTACCTGCCGCATCAGCCCGGTTACAACAAGCGGCTGCGCGCCGCGCTGCCGCTGGTCAAGCAGGTGATCCGGGACCTGGCGGCCGACAGCGACTTCTGGTTCGATGATGTCTGGATCGCCGACTCCACCCGGTCGAGTGCGGCCGCTCGCGCCCCACCGTCAAGCGCTCGGACATGGCGGGCTGGGCGAACTACCGGCTACTGCGCCTCCCATTCCCGCTGGTTCTGGGGGCTGCGGCTGTACCTGATCTGCACCCCCGCCGGGATGCCGGTCCTGTGGGCGCTGGCCGACCCCAAGATCGGTGAGCGTAAGGTGCTGGCCACGATGCTCGATGTCGAGCCCGGCCTCGCCGCCAGCAGGCCCGGCCTGATCCTCATCACCGACAAGGGCTTCTCCGGCCGCCAGACCCGAGCTGACCTGGCCGCCAGCGGCATCACGCTGCTGCGGCCTTCCCGCAAGGACGAGGCCGCCCGTCACGGCGAGCCGCTGCTGAAGACCATCCGCCAGCTGATCGAATCGGTCAACGACAC
>DPMS01000110.1 GCA_003541285.1 Actinomycetota bacterium | reverse complement strand
CGGACCAGTGACCGGCCCCGGACCAGTGACCGGCCCCGGACCAGCGGGCCGCGGCGCGGGGCTGCGGTGGAGCCCTTGACCCCGGCGCAGCGGTCGGCCCTGGGCAAGGCGGCGCGGGCCACGGCCCCGCGGGAAAGCCACGCCGGGTTCCAGCCGGCGGCCGACCGGGCCGGCCCGGTCGCACTGCTGGAGGAGCAGTCCCGGACCCGCATCCCGGAGCTGATTCCGGTCCGGTACGGGCGGATGCTGGTGTCTCCGTTCAGCTACTACCGGGGCGCGGCCCTGCCGATGGCCGCCGACCTGGCCACTACCCCGGTCTCCGGGCTGACCGTCCAGGTATGCGGCGACGCGCACCTGTCCAATCTCGGCCTGTACGCCTCGCCCGAACGCAAGCTGCTCTTCGATGTCAACGACTTCGACGAGACCCTGCCAGGCCCGTGGGAGTGGGACCTCAAGCGGCTGGCCGCCAGCCTGGAGGTGGCGGCCAGGGACAACGGGTTCGCGCGCAAGGAGCGCCAGCAGATCGTGCTGGCCGCGGCCAGCCGGTACCGGCAGACGATGCGGCAACTGGCGGGCATGACCAACCTGGATATCTGGTACGCCGAAGTGGACGTCGAGGAATTCCAGCGCGAGTTCGGCGGCCAGATGAGTGCCCGCCAGCGGCAGGCGATCGGCAAGGTGGCGGCGAAGGCGCGATCACGCGACAGCAAGCAGGCGCTCGGCAAGCTGGCCCGGGTGCAGGACGGGCTGCTGCGCATCGTGGCCGATCCGCCGCTGGTGGTGCCCATCGCCGATCTGCTCCCCGAACAGCTGGACCGCGCCGGGATAGAAGCGGGGCTGCGCACGCTGATCGCCAGGTACCGGCGCACCCTGCAGTCCGACCGGCGGGTCCTGCTCGAGCAGTACGACTTTGCCGACATGGCCCGCAAGGTGGTGGGGGTCGGCAGCGTAGGAACCCGCTGCTGGATCATCCTGATGCTCGGCCGCGACCAGAAAGATCCGCTGTTCCTGCAGATCAAGGAGGCCCAGCCGTCGGTCCTCAGCCCGTTCGCCGGGGCCAGCAAGTATGCCAACCAGGGGGAGCGGGTGGTCTCGGGCCAGCGCCTCATGCAGGCCGCAAGCGACATCTTCCTGGGCTGGCAGCGGACCACCGGGATGGACGGGCAGTACCGGGACTTCTACGTCCGCCAGTTGCGGGACTGGAAGTTCTCCTTCCCGATCGAGGCGATGATCCCCCGCAGCATGCAGATCTACGCCCACCTGTGCGGGGCCAGCCTGGCGCGTGCGCATGCCCGCTCGGGGGACCGCGTCGCCATTGCCGCCTACCTCGGCAACTCCGGCGTCTTCGACCGGGCGATCGCCGATTTCGCCGCCGCCTACGCCGACCAGAACCAGCGCGACTACGACGCGCTCGCGGAGGCGGCCGCCTCCGGCCGGATCACCGCCGAGAATGGCGTCTGACCCGGCCGGGTTCAGGGTGGGCGGTCCAGCGGGTCCTCGTCCGCCTGCTGGGTGAAGTCAGTGACGATGCGCACCTCGGGCCTGCGCACCTCCATGGCCGCCAGCCGCTGGAACACCAGCCTGTCCGCCCTGGTAAGTGGCGGCTGGGTCAGCGAACGCGGCCACAGCCGGTAGCGGCGGACGACGTTGATCTCGGCCGCCCAGAGCGTGAGCTGAGCACCGAGGAAGAGCCACAGCAGCAGGGCGATGGCGACGGCGAAGAAACCGTAGGTGGGGGTGGCGGTCCGTAGCTGGCGGGCGACATACCAGGTTCCGATGAGCTGGAGGATCTCCCAGAAGACTGTGGCGATCACGGCGCCGAGCACGACCTCACGCAGCCGCAGCGGCTCGGCCGTCAGCACCATGAACGCGAGCAGGAAGAGCCCGAGGTCGAACAGGGCCGAGCCGGCGATGGCGAGCATGGTGGTGCCGGCGCCACGGGCGACCGCGGTGGCGATGACGGCGAGCACGGTGGAGGTGAGCGATGCCAGTGCAAGCAGGCCGATCACCCCGAAGGTCCGCAGGTAGCGCAGCCAGATGTTGGGCCAGCGCACGAATGGGATGTTCCAGACGGTGTTCATCGCGTTCTGCGAGGCCAGCCCGATGCCCACGGCACCGTAGATGCAGCCGATGATCCCGATGACCAGTGCCGGCACGCTGCCTTCGAGCGGGTGCACCTGGGAACGCAGCTGATCCCCGATCACCGGGATACTGCCGAGCGTGGTGTCGATCAGCCGCTCACGCAGGCCCGGCTGGCCGGACAGCACGAAACCGAGGACGGTCACGAGCAGCAGCAGCAGCGGGAAAAGGGCGAACAGGCCGTAGTAGGCCATCAGCGCCGCCTTGCCGCTGGCCTGGTCGTTGCCGAACTTCTGTATCACCGCCAGCGGGAACCCGAGCAGGGTGTGACGCTGCTGGAACCGGTCGGCGCGGCGTACCTGCCGCTCCAGCCAGCCGGGCCGCCGCCCCGCCGCGGCCTCTTCCTGGTCAGGCGTGCCTCATCCCCTCCCAGATTCCCGGAAGGATGCCAGCTGCCGCAGCTGTGTCCAGTCCACGGGTGGCTTGGGAGGGGGGACGCCGGGGCGGTTCCTGGGCACGCGGACCCGCAGGGCCTGGGGCCTGATGGCGCAGCGTACCGGGGTGGGCATCATGACGGTCTCGCCGTCGATGCCGACCGGGATCTCGGGTGCGTCGGCATCCACCTCGACCTCCTGGGCCGTGAGCAGGGTCAGGCCCTGACCGTGCCCGCGGCGCAGCAGCTGGATGGCCTGCCGTGCGCTGTCCACCGTCACGGCGACGATGCCGAGGGTTCCGGCATCCAGCCGCGCCCGGCGGCCAAGACCCGCGATGTCGCCCATCTGATATGGGTCGTTGCTGATGAGCAGCGCGTGCGGCCTGATGATCGAGACACCGTCGGTGTGCGCGATCAGCCGCGGGCCGCTTTCGCCCTTCAGCAGGTCCGGCAGCAGTTCGAGGGTGGTGCCGCGCTTGTCGTCGCGGTAAGCGGGGCTCCGCACCACTTCGGCGTAGGCGCCGAAGGAGGCGTTGTTCACGAAGGTGCGGTCGCCGATGATCCCGAGGTCGATCCGGAACTCCTCCCCATCAGTGAGCGCGTCCAGGCAGGTGGAGGGGTCCTCCCGGTCCAGGCCCAGGTCCAGCGCGAAGTGGTTGCGGGTACCGGCACTTATCACGAGGAAGGGGAGGTCATGTTCCGCGGCGATGCCGGCCACCAGGGCCTGCGTCCCGTCACCCCCGGCGACGCCGAGCAGATCCGTGCCGTCGGCCACCGCCCGCCGGGCCAGCGCGGCAACGTCCACGACCTCGGGCCCTTCGAGCAGCGCGACCCGCGCCCCTAGCGCCTCGGCCTTCTCCTTCAGCCCGAACTTCGCCACCTTCCCGCCACCCGACCTCGGATTCATGATCAGGAAGGCGTGCCCCGGCGGCCCGGCCGGGACGGTGGGCGTCGCCTGATTCTCGCCGTCCGTGCTGAGCGCGAGCCGCGCGGCACCGGCCGCGAGCAGCATGAGCGCCACCGACAGGGTGGCGACCCAGATCAGGTTGTTGAGCCCGTAGAGCACGAGAACGCCGACGGGTGCGAGGATCACCAGCGCCAGCGCGATCCACCGGACCACGCCGCGGTAGGCGAGGAACCAGTACGCGCCCGCCGCGATGACGCACAGTGCCACCACCGCCAGCGCGATGACCGCCAGGCTGCGCCATCCCGCGAAAACCAGCAGGACAGCCGCTGCGGCGATCATCAGGGCAAAGGAAGAACGAGCCAGCCAGTGTCGCTGCCTCATCGCCGCCCCCCATCCGGGGTTATCGAGGCCGCGCCGGATCCCGGTGATCCGGTGCACACGCCTCGGCCTGACCGGCAGGATCGCGGAACGCGGCAGGAACCGTGCCGTCGCAGCCGCGACCAGGGTCCACTGTGCCGGTAGGCCAATCGCCCCGGAATCACCTGGCCCGGGTGAAAAGCGCGGGGAGGCATGCCGGGTTGACCCGCCATGCGTGCAGCGAGCGGTGACGGCCAATGCCGCAGTGCCCCGGCGGCGCCCGTGGGGGAGCAGTCAACCCGCCACGGGTGATGTGCCGCCGTTTGCCAGGGCCACATACTGCGCGTGTGGCCGGGCTGGCCGGTGCCCGCTTGCTGCTGGCCGGCCGGGCCGCGGTGGCCGGGGTCACCTGGCTGACCGGATAAAGGGGGCAGGTCATGGCTATCGGGCGCGGCGGCGCCGCTGCTGGTGGAGCACCACGCGTGTCACGCCGCCGGTGAGGACCCGCACCAGCGCGGTTCACGGTCCCGAACTCGCTGGCCGCCCTGCCCCGCTGGCGCCGGCCGGGTAGAGGCTGCCGGGCGGGCCGGTGAGCATCGCGGACCTGGCGATCATCGCGGGGCTGATTTTCGTCTGGGGTATCGTGTCGGCGCGGCTGGAGCGCTTCGACATGACCGCGCCGATCGCGTTCACCGCCGTGGGCCTGCTGCTGACACACGGGCCGCTGGCGCCGCTGGGGGTCACGCCCAGCAAGGAAGTGGTCAAGGTCCTGGCGGAGGCCACCCTCGCGCTGGTGCTGTTCTCCGACGCATCCCGGGTCGGGCTGCATCACCTGAGGGTGGATGCGGGCCTGTGCCTGCGGCTGCTCGGGATCGGGCTGCCGCTGACGATCGGGCTGGGAACCCTGCTGGCACTCGCCCTGCCCGGGGGGATGAGCATCTGGCTGGCGCTGCTGGCCGGCGCGGCGCTCGCGCCGACCGACGCCGCCCTCGGCGCAGGCATGATGGTCAACCCCGCGGTGCCTGCCCGGATCCGCCGGCTGATCAACGTCGAGAGCGGGCTCAACGACGGGATCGCCACCCCGGTCGTGTCGGTGGCGATCGCGGGTGCGGCCACCGCCGAGCAGGCA
The DNA here is from genome assembly GCA_003541285.1 of Actinomycetota bacterium. GTDB lineage: Bacteria > Actinomycetota > Actinomycetes > Streptosporangiales > Streptosporangiaceae > UBA9676. The sequence goes on along the minus strand of DPMS01000110.1, from coordinate 799 downwards.
ACCCACACCGGTCCGGGGGCGGCGGTGGCGGAACTGGCGCTCGGCCTGGCGGTAGGGATCGTGGCCGGCGGTGGCGGAGGCTGGCTGCTCAAGACGTGCCGCAGCCATGGCTGGGTGGCCGAGGGGTTCGCGGGTGCGGCGGTCCTGGGCCTCGCGGTCTGCTCGTACACCACCTCGGTGGCGCTGAGCGGCAACGGCTTCATCGCCGCGTTCGCCGGCGGGCTCGCGTTCGCCGCCGCGGGCGGGCAGGCGGCCCGGCTGGTGCCCTTTGTCGAGGAGACGGGGACCACCGTGTCGCTGCTGGTCTGGCTGCTGTTCGGCGTGATCGCGGTGGTGCCCGCATTCGAGGACCTGACCTGGCAGGCAGTGGCGTACGCCGTGCTCAGCCTGACAGTGATCCGGCTGCTGCCGGTGGCGATCGCCCTGGTGGGTACACACCTGGGCGGCGCCACCGTCGCGTTCGTCGGCTGGTTCGGCCCGCGGGGCCTGGCATCGGTGGTCTTCGGGCTGCTGGCGCTTGAGGCGCTCGGCGAACCCGCGGCCAAGCCCGCCACCACGGTCATCGCTTTCACGGTGCTGCTCAGTGTGATCGCACACGGGCTGACCGCCGGCCCGCTGGCAAGGCGCTACGGGCCCCGCCTCGGCCCGCCCCCAGCGGTGGGCGGCCCGCCGCGCCTACCCGAGGTGCCCGAACGCCGTCTCATCCGCCCCAGGCCGGCCATCGGCCTGCCCGCGGAACGGGGCAGCCGCTGAGCCCGCGTGCTGATCGCTGGTCATCCGATCACCTTCCGCTTCCGCC
>DPMS01000721.1 GCA_003541285.1 Actinomycetota bacterium | reverse complement strand
CTCGACGCGATCGGCAACATCACTTCGGACGGCCGCCCGATCCTCGGCCTCGACTCGCGTCACCTGCTGGAGATCACGCTGAACGCGGGCCCGGGGTGCTACCTCGTCCCCGCGCATATCTGGACACCATGGTTCGCCGTTCTGGGATCCAAATCGGGGTTCGACGCGGTTGCCGACTGTTACCAAGATCTCGCCGGGCATGTGTACGCGGTGGAGACCGGGCTGTCCTCCGATCCGCCGATGAACTGGATGTGCTCGGCACTCGACGGCTACCGCCTGGTCAGCAACTCCGATGCCCATTCGCCACCGATGATCGGCCGGGAAGCTACCACATTCAGTACGCCTGTGGACTACTTCGCTATGGCTGATGCGTTGCGCACCGGCGACGGACTCACCGGGACCATCAACTTCCATCCGGAGGGTGGCCGATACCACCTGGATGGGCACCGCAAATGCGGGGTCCGGTTCGAACCCGGTCAGACCAATAGTCACGCTGGGACATGTCCTGGCTGCGGAAAACCACTCACCATCGGCGTGCTGCACCGGGTGACCGAACTCGCTGACCGCCCGGCAGGCCACCGCCCGCCGGGAGCCGCAGAATATTCCAGCCTGGTATCCCTGCCGGAGATTGTCGGTGAAATCTCCGGCAGCGGCCCCAAGACCAAGAAGGTCACAGCTGAGGTGGACCGGCTTGTCGCCGCCCTCGGCCCGGAGTTGCGAATCCTGTGCGAAGCAGACCTGGCCGACATCAGCCGGGCCGGGGGCGGCCTGCTCGCCGAAGCGGTCACCCGGTTGCGCTGGGGAGAAGTGATCAAGGAGGCAGGCTACGACGGCGAGTACGGCGTCATCCGCTTGCTGCGTCCCGAGGAACTGGTCAGCCACGGAGCACTGTTCGACCTGCCCGGCCTGGCCGCGGCCGCCGAGCCTGCTGCTCTCGCAGCCACCGCACTGGACGGCACCCGGCCAGCCGGCCAGGAGCCTGGCCGGATCAGCCCCCACGGGGACCAGCAGAGCGCTGGGGAGCCGGCACCACCGGGCGTTTGGCCAGAAGGAAATGGGATCACCGGGTCGCTGCTCGACGGTCTCGATCCCGATCAGCGCGCGGCGGCTGAAGCGCCGGGCCCGTTGATGATTATCGCGGGGCCGGGCACCGGCAAGACCAGGACCCTCACCCACCGGATAGCCGCCCAGATCGCCGAACGAGGCGTCACGGCGCAGACCTGCCTCGCCCTCACCTTCACCCGGCGGGCTGCCCAGGAGATGCGCGAACGGCTGGCCGCGCTGATCCCGCAGCAGGCAGGCCAGATCACGGTGACCACTTTCCACGGGCTCGGCCTGATGATCCTGCGCGAGCACGCTGCCCGGGCCGGGCTGACGGCCGGGTTCACGGTGGCCGACGAACCGGCCCGGCTCGCGGTCGCGGCGGAGATCGCTGGCTCGGAACGCGGCGCAGCGCGGCTGATCGCCGACGCGGACGCCGACCCGCAGCGCCGGGCGGAACTCACCTGCGCCCTTGCCGCCCGCGACCTCATCGACTTCGACGGACTGGTGGCGGAGCCAGCCGCAATGCTGCGGAACGACCCCGTCCTGGCGGCGGCATTGCGCGAACGCTGGGCAGTGATCAGTGTCGATGAGTACCAGGACATCGACGCCAGCCAGTACAACCTGCTGCGCCTGCTCAGCGGGGACGGCGCGGGGCTGACCGCGATCGGGGACCCCGACCAGGCCATCTACGGTTTCCGCGGCGCGGACGTGCGCTTCTTCCTGCGCTTCGCGGAGGACTACCCGGGGGCCACGACCCGCTCTTTGACGCGGAACTACCGGTCGGCCCCGGCGATCGTCACCGGCGCGCTCCAGGCAGTTAGCCCAGCCACGCTGGTGCCAGGCCGGATGCTGCGGGCAGTGATGCCCGAGGGCCCTGCCATCACCTTGCACGAGGCCGCCGACGAACAGGCTGAAGCAGGCTGGATCGCCGCGGCTATCGACCGGTTGCTGGGCGGGTCGTCGTTCCATTCCATTGACAGCGGACGGGCGGACGGGCACGCGACCAGCGGGCTGGCCCTCGCCGACATCGCGGTTCTGTACCGCACCGACGCCCAGGCAGGCCCGCTCGGCCAGGCACTCACCCGGGCCGGTTTGCCGTTCCAGAAGCGCTCACACGACCTGCTGCAGCGCCGGACTGCCGTGCCGCAGATCGTACGGGAGATGGGCCTGGCCGACCCGGCTGGAGGGCGCGGGACGGCTTTCCAGGGGCGCGGGACGGCTTTCCAGGGGCAGCAGAGCGGCTCTGCGGGCGTCCCAGGCACCGGGCTGCCGGGGGCCCCAGGCGGCTGGCTCGCGGGCGCCGCAGGCGCCGGGCAGGTCGCCAACCGGCTGGCCTCTGCGGTGCGCAGGCTCGCCGATCGAGCGCTGGACGGTGCGGCCGCGGTGGATCTGCTCGCGGCGGGTGAAGTGCTGGCTCCACTTGCCCGCAGGTGCGGCGACGACCTTGGGTCCTTTCTTACCGCGATCGCGCTCGGCGCCGAAACCGACGCCCTGGACCCGCGCGCCGACGCGATCACCCTGCTGACGCTGCATGCCGCCAAGGGGCTGGAGTACAGCGTGGTGTTCCTGGCAGGGTGCGAACGAGGCCTGCTGCCGCTGTGGTGGCCAGGCGCCCGCCCGGCGGCGGCTACCAGGACACCCTCGTCCGCGGGAACAGACCCGGTCACCGGGCCAGACCTGGCCACCAGCCCGGACCTGCCCACCAGCCCGGACCTGCCCACCGGGCCAGACCTGGCCGAGGAGCGCCGCCTGCTGTTTGTCGGCATGACCCGGGCGCGCACCCATCTGTACCTCACCTGCGCGGCGAAGCGGCGCAGGCACGGCACAGTGCTGGCAGCGGGGCCATCACCCTTCCTGGCCGCGATCTCCCCGGCGTTGCTGTCCCGCCCGGCCCAGCCGGCGCGCCGCCGGCCCGCTGACCGCCAGCTCCGCCTCTTGTGAGAGCCGCATCGGCGGTGCCCCGAGTGGGCTTGGCGGGTCTGCCCCGAGCTGCGTTCGGTGGCTCGGATCTGATGGTGCCGGGCTGGCCGCTGGTCCCAGGGAGCGAGGGTGAGCAAGCGAAACAAAATCTCTTTCGCCTAGTCAGCAGGATGTCAGAGGTGCTCGCCACCGTGTTCCCATAACCGATCGCCCGGCCAGGAGGTGCCGCCGGTGGCAACACTCGCGTGGCCCGTATGCGCAGACAACGCAGGTCCAGGGCCGGACCTGAACCGGCCGGACCTGGGCTCGAGGGTCCTGACGTCTCCAGCCGCCGAGCCAGCCGCGAGTTGATCAACCGGGTAACCCTCATCGTGCCCGTGGAGCTTCTCGAGCCGGGGGCAGGGCAGCCGAGCCACGTCCTTGGCGGGCTGGCCAATGGCTGGCTGGCTGCGCAACTGGCGGCAGCGCTGGCCACCGCCGCGAAGGTCTGTGCCCGCCTGCCAAGCTCCCCCGTCGACCACCCTGGCCGCCCCCGGTGCCTGCTCGCACGCGGAGTCTGAGGCTGGATACCCCCCTCGGCCAGCGCGGACTCATCGAGGCCCGGGACCAGACGTGCCGGCGCCCCGGATGCAGGCAGCCTGCCTGGCACACAGATCTTGATCACTCGATCGCCTTCGACAAGGGCGGGCTGACCTGCTCCTGCAACCTCGGCCCAACATGCAAGCGATAACTACACAGGTATTGACCGTTACCCTGCGATGACCTGGGCGTAGTTCGCGAGCAGGTTCTTGACCGCATCGGTGACTGGTGGGTCCGCGTCCGGCGCGGCCCAGAGGTAGGTGTCGTGTTCCTGGAGCCGCACGGGTCCGGTGGCGGTGACTTCGATGATGAAGTTGAACTGCCGACTCTTCTTTCCGCTGGCGGAGGCGTAGTCGAACCTGCCGAGGTAGCCCGTGATCGCGCCCATTTCGAGGCCGGTTTCCTCGTGGACTTCACGGCGAAGCGCAACGTCGAGCGTCTCCCCTGGCTCGACGTTGCCGCTGGGGAGTTCGTAGATGCCTCCCATGAAGTCATCCTGGGGGCGTTTGAGGAGGAGTACGTCGGTTCCGATGGCGATCACGGCGCCGACGACGAGCTTCCGTACTCCCTCTCGGCGGGCTTCGTCGGCAAGCTGGGTGAGCAGTCCTGGGTCGATCATGGCTGTCATCCTGTCAGGTCACGGTAGTGGTCGGTGACTTTGGTGAACGCGTGGGTGTAGGCGTCGGCCAGCGGGATGTCTTCTTCCCGGTGCCAGACGGGCAGCTTCAGGGCGTTGCGGTGGAAGGCTTCTGCCCTGGGAAACTGGCCGGGCGCGTAAGTGGGCAGGTCGGCGCGGTGCGGGAGCAAAGGCGCGGGAGCCTGGAACAGTGGATGCAGGTTGAGCGGGCAGGTCGACCCGGGACGGTCGACCTCCAGGCATCCTTCGGCTTTGAGCGCGCCGTAGAACCGTTCGATGGGCAGCCCGCCGAGGTCGTCTGGCTGGTAGCGGAGGACCATCCCGTACCAGGAAGGCGTGACTCCGTCGGGCACGTCGAGGACGGTGATGCCGGGAAGGCCCCGCAGGGTTTCGCGCATCCGGGTGGCGATCGCTTGCCTGCCGTGGAGGTTGTCATCGAGGTTGGCGATCTGGCTGAGCGCGATGATGGCGGCGAGGGGGTGGATGCGGAACTTCAGGCCCATGCCGGTGACGGCGTAGGGGTAGAGGTCGTGGCTGGGCGGGATCTCGGTGCGGCAGCGCTTGTTGTAGTGGCCGTGCAGCAGCACCCGGTAGAAGATTTCATCATCGTCGGTGAGCACGAACCCTCCTTCGCCGGCGGACAGGGGCTTGGGGCCGTTGAGGCTAAAGGCCGCCGCGTCCCCGAAAGTCCCGGCTTTGCGCCCGGTGATTCTTGCCCCGGCAGCGTGTGAGGCGTCTTCGAGTAGGAGGAGGTCGTGATCGGCCGTAATCGCGGTGAGGGCGTCCATGTCGGCCGGGGTGCCCCACATGTGGGTGACCATCACGGCAACCGTCCTGGGTGTGATGCGCTGCTTGACGTTGGCGGGGTCGAGGTTGCCGGTGTCGTTGCAGTCGGCTAGCACGGGGATGGCGCCGAGGTGCAGCAGGGGTGTCGCGGTGGCGTAGAAGGTGTAGGCGGGGACGATGACCTCGTCACCAGGGCCGATGCCGCAGGCGGCGTACACCGAATGCAGCGCGGCGGTACCGGAGCTGGTGAGGACCGCATGCTTGACGCCGTGGTAGTCGCACAGCGCGTCTTCAAGTTCCGCGATGACCCCTGACCTGTCATAGATCGAGATGCCCGCTTGCAGTTGCGCCAGCACCGCGTCGGCGGTGTCGCTGGTCAGATGCGGCCAGGTGAAGTGCGGCGCGGGCGCGGTAACGGCGGGTGTGCCGCCGAGGAGCGCGAGTGGTGAGGTCATGACAGTTCCCGGGGGCTGATGTAGGCGCGCTGGCGGGCGGATTCGTAGCAGGCGGCGATGAAGCTCATGTGTGCGAGGTTCTGCTCGGGGCCGCTGGTGTTGGGCCGCAGTCCGGCGATGACACGGCAGAAGTGGTCGATCTGGCATGTGGCGGCGGAGGGCCAGGACTGTTCACGGGCCAGCGACTCGATCACTTCCCCATCGTTGGTCAGCCGGCGGATTCTGCCGCGTTCGAGGTGGACGATGCCCTTGCTGCCGACCAGGCGGATGTGCTCGGTCTTGGGGCCGATGAACCGTGATAGCAGCAGTGAGCCGTACAGGCCGCTGTCGTAGCCGAAGTGGATCAGTGCGGTGTCCTCGGCGTCGTAACTCACGTCGGGCCGGGCGGTGGTGGACAGGTCGGCGAGGACGCGGTCGGGCAGCCCGAAGTACCAGAGGATCATGTCGATGAGGTGGTAGCCCATGTCGATGATGCAGCCACCGCCCGCGCTCATAGCCCGGCCCCGCCAGCCTGCGCCCGGGTCTTCGACGTGCAGCGTGTACTGGGCGTCTACCACGAACGGTGTGCCAATCTGGTCAGCAAGCTGCAGAAAGCTGGTGTAGATCGGGTTGAAGCGCCGCTGCAGGGTGACCATGAGCTGGATGCCACTCGCGGTGCACAGCGCGGCCAGGTCCCTGGCCTCGGGCAGGCTGGTCCCAAACGGTTTCTCCTTGAGCACGTGGACGCCGTGCTCGGCGGCGGCTTCGATGACCGCGCGGCCGGCATGGTGGGGGACGGTGACTACCACGAGGTCGAGTTGCTCGGCGGCGAACATCTCGCGGAAGTCGGTGTAGCCAGTGACGCGGTACTGGTCGCGCTTCTCCCGGAGCAGGTCGGGGTTCTCGTCGCAGACGGCGGCCATGACGGCGCCGTCTGAGGCGAGCAGGCCGGGGATGTGGTCGTCGGTCGCCTGCCGGCCCAGCCCCACGACCGCGGCCCGCAGACTCGGAGCGGCCCCACTGGCGGTGAGTGGCCGGTGTTCTTGGAGTAGCTGGCGCATGTCCTCGCCTTCCTGCGTGTTCACCCGGTGCTGCCTTGTGGGCAGCCGGTTGACCCGGCCCGGTCAAGTTCGCACCACACGACCTTGCCGCCCTGGTCCGTGGGGCAGTAGCCCCACTGCTTGCTCAGCCCTGCGACCAGCAGCAGCCCTCTCCCGCCTTCCTGGTCTGTGGCTGGCTGGCCGAGCCGGGGCGGACGGAGGTCGCGGTCCCAGACCTCGATGAACAGGCTGGTGCTGGTCAGCCGCAGGCTCACGCTGATCAGGCTCAGCCGTGTGGTCAAGACGGCCAAGGCTGAAAGGTGCTGCGTGGTCCCGGTGGCCTTCACGGCATTGGTGACCAACTCGGATACGACGATCTCGGCGGTGTCCGCCAGATCCCCGCGTATGCCCAGGCGGCGCAGGCAGTGCGTGGTGAAGAGACGGGCACAGGGAACCGCTGTCGCCACGGCGGCCAGCGTCAGCGCGGGCACCACCTGCTCTGGGGATTCCAGCCGGGCGGCCGTGGCGCGGCCGACAGCGGTCGGCTCCCGCTCCCGCATTTCACCAACCTCCGTTGCTCCTGGCTTGTCAGTGTTGTGGCCATTGCTTGCGATCCGTGGTGGGCCGTAACCTGCATGCAACCGGCCCGATAGGGTCCGGGCCAGAGCAGAAGCGGCGCAGAAACGACGCATCGTTGCCGCACGGGGCCGCGCTGCCTGCGCAAATAAGGAATGCCGCAACGGAATGCGGGAGGGCCAGCGATGGCGGGGAGGCGGACGCAACTCGCGCTGCGCCGCAAGGCGGTCGGGCTCAGCCAGGAACAGCTTGCCGAGCGGCTGGGCGTGGACCGCTCGACAGTCGTCCGCTGGGAAAGCGGAGAGACCCTGCCGCAGCCGTGGCTGCGTCCCAAGATCGCCCGTGCGCTTCAGGTCTCAGTCGCTCATCTGGGCGATTTGCTGGATGACGAGCACGCGCTAGATGAGCAAGCGACGGAACGGTTCGAGCGTGTCACTGCTCACCCAGCGAGCGTCGATCTCGTCACCGTGGCGTGCCTTCGTCGGCAGATCGCCCAGCTCGATGCCCGATATGACCAGGTGCCCTCAGCGTCGCTACTGCCCGAGGCCGGGCAGTGCCTGGGGCAGGTCAGCTTCCTCGCCGGGCACGCCCGCGGCGGCCAGGTCCGCCAGGCGCTGCATCTTGCGGAGGCCGAAGCCGCCACGCTCATGGGCCAACTCGTCTGGGACGCGTCCCAGCGCCGCGACTGCGCCACGGCGATCACCTGCCTCGGCCGTGCGATCATCGCTGCCCGCCAGGCCGGTGACCGGGTCGCGGAGGGGCGCGCATTACTGCGCAAGAGCTTCGTCGCCCTCTACGGTCACAAGAACCCCCACGATGGGCTGGCCCTGGCCAGCCAGGCCGCGCAGACTACCGGCGCGGTGAGCCATATGCTCACCGGGCTGGCGGTCCTGCACACCGCTGAGGCGCACGCGATGCTCACGGACACCCGCGCCTGCGAGCAGGAGATCGCCCAGGCTGAGACCCACCTCGGCCAGGTCAGCGACGACGACCCGGCGATCGACCTGTACTCCCCGTCCCAGCTCGGCCGCCTGACCGGCTCCTGCTACCTCTTCCTCGGCCAGGCCAGGAAGGCCGCGCCAGTCCTGGAAACCACCGCCACGGCAGCGGCGGGCCGGTCGAAGTCACAGGCCATCGTCTACGGTAATCTCGCGCTCGCGTTCATCCGCCAAACCAAGATTGACGAGGCGGCAGCGGCCCTCGGGCAGGCCATCGATATCGTCGAAGTCAACCGCGGCGGCGGCGGGCTCACCCTCATCTTCGGCGCGGCTCGGGAGCTACGCCCCTGGCAAGACTTCCCCGCCGTGCGGGATACCTATGACCGGCTGCTGACCTTGATGACCGCCGTATGAGGAGCCGTCGTGACCGCCACCGGTAACGGCACCGACCAGGCCAAGCACGCCATCCGCGAGCGTGTCTGGGCGCTGCTCGACGCTCACGGCGCGGTTCGGCCGCCCGGGGCGCACGGGCACATCCCCAGCTTCGTCGGAGCGGATCAGGCCGCCGAGCGGCTGGCCGCCCTGCCCGCCTGGAAAGCCGCCCGCGTCATCAAGGTCAACCCGGACAAGGCCCAGCTCCCGGTCCGGGCAAGCGCACTGGCCGACGGCAAGACCGTGTACATGGCCGTCCCTAAGCTCGCCGCCGAGAAGCCCTTCTACCTGCTCGACCCCGAGATCCTCCCCGTCCTGCCCCGCGAGGCTGCGGCCAAGGAGACCGCCGCACGTGTCGCGCCCCAGGTAGCTCTCAGCGAGATGCGGCCAGTTGACCTCGTCGTGTCCGGCAGCGTGGCCGTCAACCATCAAGGCGTGCGACTCGGCAAAGGTGCCGGCTACTCCGACATCGAAGTCGCGTTGCTCGCCGAAGCCGGGCTGCTCCGCCCCGAGACAGTGATCGTCACCACCATCCACGACCTCCAGGTGGTCGATGAGCCGCTGCCCGAAACCGAACACGACTTCAGCGTCGACCTCATCGTCACGCCCAGCCAGGTAATCCCATGCGGCCCACCGCGCAGACCCACCGGCCTGTACTGGGATCATCTCGACCCCGGCAAAATCTCCGCGATTCCCGTGCTCACCCAACGGTCCGCGCCGAACAGGTAGGCGGTCAGGAACGGGCCGGGTGGCATGACGATCCAGGCATCCATGTCCGCTGTGCCCTGGGGCAGGCAGCCACAGCATGGGAACGACCTACCCCGGACGGCGGTCGGTGGAAGACTGGGCGGACCCGCCGGGGAGCCTCACGGTTGGTCAGGGCACGGCGCGTGGCGAACGCGATCTTGTGGGGGTCGGCAGCTTGCGTGCTCTTGCGTCAGGTTTCCGGCATGACCACCGATGAGTCCCGCTTGCCCGCGGAGGCGCGGGCGCGCGTGCTCATCGATGCGCAGTTGCAGGCTGCTCGATACGCAGTGGCAGGCTGCCGGGTGGGCGGTGCAGGACGGCGGGGCGTTGAACCTGTTCGCGGGGCAGGGGGTCGCGGTGCGCGAGGTGGTGATGGCGCCGGGTCATGGCCGGGTCGACTACCTCCTATACGTGGACAAGCGGGTCGTAACGTTCCCAGCACGCGCACCCCGGCGGCCCGATGCCCGTAAGGAAATGCTTGCGTCTGCTTCGTCAGGCAGCTAGTGTCCTGGCCAGGTGACCGTGACTGTGGCCGGGTCGAACGCACGCCGGGCGCCCCTGCCGGGTGAGTGCAGGGTGATTGTCGTCAGCGTCTTGATGACGGCCCGTTTACGGGCCAGGTCCAGCAACTCCCACGCCCCGGCGGCGCTATCGCCGGCGATCAGCGGAGCCAGGACGCTCTCCCGGGCCGCTTCGGCCAGTTCGTCGGCGATCTCGGCCAGCCGGGCGTTGCCCTGGTCGGTGGCGGCGAGCATCTGGGCGCGACTGATCCGCCCCAAGGCGCGGCCGGCGGCCATCTCCTCCAGGTCCGCGCGGATCGCTGCCGCCTCCTCCCGCAGCCCAGTCACATCCACCCCGCTGTCCGGCGCGGTGATCAGGTCCGCGGCGTCGGGGCGCGACAAGCGGGCGATCACGGTGCGCTCGATGAACTCCTCTACCAGGGCGGCCTGCCGCGCCACATGCCCCTTGTAGGCCGTATCGCGGCCGGGTGGGGCGCACCGTTAGATGTGATGCCCCGTATGCGACGGCGTGCCGGTGACCACGTTCCCGTACGGGCGCAAGGCGAGCCCGCCGAGCAGAGTGCGCACTCCGCGCGGGGGCTTGCGGGCGGGTCTTCCAGGATCGCGCGGACCGCCCGCCAGGTCTCCTCCGCCACCAGTGGCTCCCACTCGCCTACCCCGACGATCTCCCCCCGGTACACCGACAGCCCTGCGATCCCGGGGTTAAGCAGGATGGTGCGGATACTGGTCCGGGTCCACCGCCCAGCCTTCGACTGCGGGGGCACCAGGCCCGCTGTCGCCCATTCCCTCATGACGCCGCTGAGCGTGCCGCCGCCCAGCAGGGCCTTGCACGCATCCGCCACCGCCTGCGCCTCGTCCGGGTGGCGGGTGACGTGGTCCTCCTGGTAGCCGAAGGGGCGAGGCGTGCCCGTGCGGCGCTGGTCGGCGCGGGTGGCCTGCTCGTTAGCTTCGCGGTGGCGGGCGCCCTTGCGCTCGGTCTCCGCCTTCGCCACCGACGTCAGCAGCCGGCCCTGATCGCGGGACAGGTCGACCTCCCCGGACGCGGCGGCCAGCGCGGCCCCGGTCTCCAGGCAGATGTCGATCACGTCTTCCAGGTCGCGCAGGTTACGGAAGAACCGGTCCACCACCGGAATCACCACATAGCCGGTCTGCCGCTCGCGCAGCATCCGCAGGACCCCGGCATACCCGGCGTCCTTGTTCCGGCTGCTCGCGCGCATATCGTTGTCCCGCAAGACGCGGATCACGCTCAGCCCCCGTCTTCGTATGGATCACACCCTCTGGGCGACGGTACGCCATCACCCCGGACACATATCCGGTGTGATCCGCGGATGGCGGTCACAGCCGCAGCAGCATGCGCGTGTTGCCCAGGGTGTTCGGCTTCACCCGGTCGAGATCAAGGAACTCCGCCACCCCTTCGTCATAGGAGCGGAGCAACTCCTCATAGACCTTGTGCGAGACCGGTGCCCCGTCAATCTCCTTGAAACCGTGCCGCGCGAAGAAATCCACAGCGAAGGTGAGCACGAACACCCGGCTTACGCCGAGTTCACGCGCACTGCCCAGCAATGCCTCGACCAGCCGATGACCAACGCCATGCCCCTGGCAATCGGCCCGGACCGCGATCGTCCGGATCTCCGCCAGGTCCTCCCACATGACGTGCAGCGCCCCGCAGCCGATGATCTTGCTGTCGCCGGCACGTTCAGCCACCCAGAACTCCTGCACGTCCTCGTACAACGTGACTGTGGCCTTGGCAAGCAGCCGCCCGGACTCGACGTTCTCGTCCACCAGGCCGCTGATCGCCCGCACGTCACGAGTTCTTGCATGTCTGATCGCATACTCCATCGCCCGCACCCTAGCGTGACGGCGGCCGCACCGCCCGGACAGTCGGCAGCAGTGCCGACCGGAGCCCCGCGGCTGCCCCCGGGAGGAACCGGTGCCGGGCTGCTCTCCTGCGCCCATCGCCGCCGCAGCGACAATTCTCCCCACGTACCGTCACCGCACACTCACGGATTGGCTCAAGGGTTGTTGCGCAAATCAGCCATGCACATCACACGCAGATCACGCTCACGGATCATCCTTCATTGTGCAGGTGCTGACCTGCACAGACGTAGGCAAAGCAAGGGCTGCTAACCCTCTTCGTCAGGAGCGGACCGGCGCACTCCGGCATTCGGAAACGGCCGCGTAGTCCCGTCCTGTATGCAAAGATTCAGTCGTTCAGGCCTGCGGCTGCCTGTTGCCCCGTTATTGTGCGGCGCAGCCGTCCTGGCATACCTGCCCTGCGCCAAGCACGACCCGCCAGCTCCTGGGCGAGCGAGGCGCCCAAGGAGAGGAGAGTCCGTGGAGCACTTGCCTCCCCGCAGGCATAGATCAAGTGGTCCACGAAGGGTTCGCACGAACGCGACGTCTATCCGTGCCTGGCGGCGGGTAGCCACGCTCGTGGGCACAGCCACTGCGGTCAGCCTGGTTCTCCCGCTCGGCGTCAGCGCCGCAGCCACCAGCCGGCCGATGCCCAGCCTCCAGAGCCTGCTCGCGCGTGCGCGCATACTGTCAGACCAGATCAACACGCTCGACGAGGAGTACAACGGACTCCGGATCCAGCTCACACAGGCCCGCACCGAGGCCAAGGTCGCCCAGCGCACGTACGCAGAGGATCTCGTCCGGCTCGGCGCCGGC
>DPMS01000268.1 GCA_003541285.1 Actinomycetota bacterium | reverse complement strand
GTAGTCGTCGTCGTGCCGCGGCGACGTGTAGTAGGTGCGGACCGCCACGCCCAGCGGCCGGTCGTCCCGCTTGCGCAGGCCCATCGCCAGCGACAGCCGGGACGAGTTGCCGTCGGCCGCCACCACCAGCCGGGCCCGGTAGGTCCGCTGGGCGCCCTGCCCTTCGTTCCCGCGGCCAGAACCGCCCGGGCCGCCGTCCACGCCGTTGCCGGTGCCGGCCGCTCCGGTCTCCCGCGCGGTGACCCCGGTGATCCGGCCGGTCGCGTCGTCCAGCACCGGCCCGGTCACGGTGACGCCCTCCAGCAGCCGGGCACCGGCCCGCTGGGCGGCACGGGCCAGGGTCTCGTCGAACCCCCGCCGGGTGCGCACCAGCCCGAACCCCGGGTAGCTGGACAGTTCCGGCCAGTCGAGCTCAAGCCGGACCCCGGCGCCGATGATCCGCAGCCCCCTGTTCGGGATCCAGCCATCGGCCGCGCCCAGCGGGATGCCCATGCCCACAAGCTGCTTCACCGCGCGGGGGGTCAGCCCGTCGCCGCAGACCTTCTCGCGGGGAAAGGTGCTCTTCTCCAGCACCAGCACGTCCAGGCCGGCCTGCGCCAGATGGTAGGCGGCCGAGGAGCCACCGGGCCCGGCGCCGACGACGATAACGTCCGCCTCGTCCGCGGCATGGGCACACACGTTCCCGGTGGGGGGTACCTGCTGGGTCACCGATGAAGTCCTGACTGTGCTGTCAAGCGCTGTCTTGTGAAGCTGTTCACAAGTGCTCTTTCCCGGAGTCTAGACCGTCTGCAGCGAGGGCCGTGCGTTACCCCCGCCCTCCCTGAGGGCCGCCTCAGCCGGGCTGCCCGGATCATTCCGGACGGCGGGCCGTATGCACGCACACCACCCCCAGGCTGAGGTTCCGCCAGCGTACTGCCGACCACCCGGCGGCGGTGAGCCGACGGGTGAGCGCGGCGGCAGCCGGCCAGTCCCGGATCGACTCAGCCAGGTAGGAATAGGCGTCGCCGGCCGGGGAGAGCCGCCGGGCCACGGCTGGCAGCGCGGCGCTCAGGTACCGCGTGTACAGCCCGTCCAGCCACGGCCAGGGCAGGTGGCCGAACTCGCATATCACCAGCTTGCCGCCCGGCCTGGTCACCCGCAGCATCTCGGCCATGGCGGCCGCCGGGTCGGCCACGTTGCGCAGCCCGAACGAGATCGTCACCGCGTCAAAGGCGCCATCGGCGAACGGCAGCGCCAGCGCATCCCCAGCGGCGAAGCGGACCACCCCGGCGCCAGGCAGGGCAGCGGGAGCGGAGCGGAGCCGACGGCCGCCCACCCGCAGCATTCCCAGCGAGAAGTCACAGGCCACGCAGTTCGCGCCGGCCGTGGTGAAGGTCAGCGACGAGGTGCCCGTGCCGGCCGCCAGGTCCAGCACCCGCTGGCCTGCCCGCGCGTCGAGGGTCTTCGCCACGACCCGCCGCCACCAGCGGTCCTGGCCGAGCGAGAGCACATCGTTCAGCAGGTCGTAGCGCTCGGCGACGGTGTCGAACATGGCGGAGACGTCGCCCGGCCGCTTGTCCAGGTGCGCGCGGATCATGCGCTCAGCCTCGCACATGACCGGCGGGGAACGGGTGCTGGTCATAGGACGAAACCCTCCGGCTCGCCCTGCGCCGCCGGGGTACTGCGAAGCGCCCGGGTATCCCGCGAGAGCGCGGTGACCACGAGGCGGGCGGCGGCGTGCGCCTCTTCGTCCTCCGGGTGGCGTTCCAGCTCTGCCCGCAGGACTGCCCGGGCGTCCCGGAGCAGCCCTTGACGGCCTCCCGCGAACCAGGCGAGTTCCGCCGCGGCAGCTGGCCCCGCCGTCGGCGGCGAGCCCTGTCGGCGGCCTCGAACCGCGTCACTGCGGGCCACATCTTGCCGACCAGTTCCTGGCCGAACCGCACCGGCGCGGTGACCAGCGGCCACCGGGAGAAATGGCCCTCCCCGACGACCTTGGCGCCTGCCGTCTCGAACCGCCGTCCCTGTCGGTGAGCGGGATGCTGGTGCTCGATGAGGGGGCCGGCAATGCCTGCCCCGGCTGGGCTCTGCCGGGCCAAAGATAAGACCCCGCCGGGCATGATTACCCCGCAGCGATGCGGGCATGCGCAGGGCATCGCAAGGCGATCAGCGTATTCAACATCAAGTAGGTGGCTTAAACTTCGCTTGTGAACTTGACTCTCTCCAGGCGGGGAGCCTATGCGGCACGGGCGGCGATCTGCCTGGCCCGTGCCTACGGGACCGGGCGGCCGAAGAAGCTGCGGGAGATCTCCGCGGAGATGGACATCCCCCGGACCTTCGTTGCCCAGATTCTCGGTGACCTGGTCCATGCGGGCATTGCGGTCTCCTCGTTTGGCAGGGCTGGCGGTCACCGGCTGGCCCGCCCGCCGGACCAGGTCAGCATGGCTGAGGTGATCGAGGCGGCCGAAGGGCAACTGGCATTCGAGCGCTGTGCGCTCGGTGACGGGCCATGCCGATGGCAAGCGGTGTGCCCGCTGCATGAGACCATGACCATGGCGGCCGCGTCCCTGCGAGAGGTCCTGGGATCGGCCACGCTTGCCATGCTCGCGGACCGGGACGCGGCCATAGAGTCCGGGACTTACCCCGTCCCCGCCGACGCCCACCCGCACGCCGCTGCGGTCGCCATCGCTGATTCGGTGCATGTCGAACTGCCAGCGGCTGCCGTCCAGGCTCGCCTGCGGGCGGGCAGCTCATGGCTGACCAGGCACGCCGAGGCAAGTGACGAGGACGTGCTGCGGGTCCGGGTCGGCCCAGGCGGATACGGCTGGCTGGGAAAAACCGTGGCCGTGCACCTCGGCGAGCTGGCCCAGGCGGACGGCGGCGTTGTAATCCCGCTCGTCTGGGAGGCCACCGGCCCACTGGGGCTATTCCCCCGGTTCGAGGGCAAGCTCCGGCTCACCGGCCTCGACCAGGAGCGCTGTGAACTCAGCCTCTCCGGGCACTACCGCCCGCCGCCCGGCAAGGCGGGCCACATCCTCGACGACGCGCTGCTCACCCGCGTCGCCCGGGCCGCGCTGCGCTCTCTGCTACGCCGGGTCGCCCGGGTCCTGGAGGAGGAGCAGCCCAGCTCCAGCATGCCCGCGAAAACCGCGGGCCATCGACGGCAGGTGAAGCGCCACCCCGTGCCGTGAATCGTGACCGGGTCCTGAGGGCGGTACCCGCAGGCTCAGGCACTCGCCCGGGGGCAACCTCGCCGACGCGAGCCGGCGCCCTGGCCAAAGTCCAGGAGCTACCCGGCCACGCAGGGCGCGTTCAGCCGGGAGGTTGGCAGGTGCCCGAATTCGCAGAGCGCAAGCCGGCCACTGGAGCCTGGGCCGGCGAAGTTCCGGATCCCTGATCGGCCACGGTGATCACTGCCGGGCCTGGGCGCAAGCGGCCGCCGAACCCCCACACGGTGACCCGCCAGAGCGCCTCCGCGACGATCGCCCGGCTCATCTTGCT
>DPMS01000244.1 GCA_003541285.1 Actinomycetota bacterium | reverse complement strand
CCGGCACCGCCGGGCCACCCCGGGCCTGACGGTTTCGCCGGCCCGTGACGGGCGCGGCCCGATCGCCGCGCTGCGTCCCATCATGCCGCGCGGCAGCGCGCGGCTCAGCCGGCTACTCGCTCGGCGATGTCGTCGCCAACTTCCGCGGTTGACCGCGCCGCCCAGGCGCCTTGGCGTTCCACCAGGTCGTCGGCGACCGCCTGCTCGATCCGGGCCGCCTCGGCGGCCAGTCCCAGGTGCTCGCACAGCATCGCCGCCGACAGGATCGCGGCGGTCGGATCCGCCTGCTGCTGGCCGGCGATGTCCGGGGCGCTGCCGTGAACCGGCTCGAACATGCTGGGCGCGGTCCGCTCCGGGTTGATGTTCCCGCTCGCGGCGAGCCCGATGCCGCCCGCCACGGCGGCACCAAGATCTGTCAGGATGTCCCCGAACAGGTTGTCGGTCACGATCACGTCGAACCGCTCGGGCTGGGTCACGAAGAACATGGACGCGGCGTCCACGTGGCTGTAGTCCACCGACACCGCCGGGAAGTCCTTGCCCACCTCGGCCACGGTCCGCTGCCACAGGTCGCCCGCGTAGGCGAGGACGTTGGTCTTGTGCACGAGCGTGAGCTGCTGGCGCGGCCGCCGCGACGCCAGCTCGAACGCATACCTGACCACTCTGCTGACGCCGAACGCGGTGTTGAGGCTCTCCTGGGTCGCCACCTCGGCGGGCGTGCCCTTGCGCAGCACACCGCCCGCTCCCGCGTAGGGGCCTTCGGTGCCCTCGCGGACGACCACCATGTTGACCGACTCTGGCCGGACCCCGGCCAGCGGCGTGGCCACGCCCGGGTAGAGCCGGACCGGCCGCAGGTTCACATAGTGGTCGAGCTCGAATCTGAGTCTCAGCAGCAGGCCACGCTCCAGCACGCCGCTCGGCACGCTCGGGTCGCCGACGGCTCCCAGCAGGATCGCATCATGGCCACGGATCTCCTCCAGCACCGGATCCGGGAGCGTCTCCCCCGTCCGGTGCCAGTGCTGGGCGCCCAGCTCGTACGTGGTCGCCTCGACCGTGACCCCGGCTGCCTTGAGCACTTTGAGTGCTTCGGCAACCACCTCGGGCCCGATCCCGTCGCCGCCGACGACGGCGAGCTTAATCGCGGAAGATCCCATGGCCCGTACCTTACTGGTAGCGCGAAGCGCCGGAGTCGCCTCCGTTGTCACGGCGGTCCAAAGCAACCTGAACGGCCTGCGCGGCCGAACTCCGGTCACCCATGGCCCGCCGCCCGGGGTGCTCGGTGCCATTCACCGCCCGGCCGCTCCCAGCGTCGGTGGCCTCATCCGGCGGGTCCCACCGGTACATGTCATACACGGACATCTCTCCTGACAATTGTGCCAGCCGGCAGCTGGGCCATCGGGCTCAGCTCATCTCCAGGTCCACGGTCCGGCCTACGACCGCCCCGATGGTGGAGGTGATGTCGTCCAGGACCACCGGCGGAAGGGCGGAATCCACGGTGAGCACGATCAGCGCGTGCCCGCCACGGGCATCCCGGCACACCTGCATGCTGGCGATGTTGATGCCCTCGCTGCCCAGGATCTGGCCGACCACCCCGACGATGCCCGGCCGGTCGGTGTAGGTGAAGAAGGCCATGTGCTCGGCGGGCTCGATCTCCATGTCGAAGCCATTGACCTCGACGAGCTTCTCGATCTGGCGTGGCCCGGTGAGGGTGCCGCTGACCGACACGACCTGGCCACCTGGCAGCGTGCCGCGCAGGCTGACAAGGTTGCGCCAGTCGGGGCTCTCTGCCTCGGTCACCAGGCTCACCTCGGCGCCGCGTTCGGTCGCGAGAAGGGGCGCGTTGACGTAGGTCACCGTCTCCTCGACGATCCCGCTGAACACGCCCTTCAGCGCGGCCAGCTGCAGCACCCGGACGTCATGGGCGGCGATCTCACCGCGGACTTCGACGTCGAGCCTGGCCGCCACCCCGCCGGCCAGCGCGGTGAAGATCCGGCCGAGGTTCTCGGCCAGCGGCAGGCCGGGCTTGACGTCCTCGTGCACCGACCCGCCCTGCACGTTCACGGCATCGGGCACGAACTCCCCGGCGAGCGCGAGCCTGACCGACTTGGCCACCTGGGTGCCCGCCTTCTCCTGCGCCTCGTGGGTGCTGGCACCGAGGTGCGGGGTGACCACGACATTCGGGAAGCCGAACAGCGGGCTGTCCGTGCACGGCTCGGTGGCGAAGACGTCGATGCCCGCCCCGGCCACCCGGCCATCCTTGAGCGCCTGCGCGAGCGCGTGCTCGTCCACGATCCCGCCCCTGGCCGCGTTGATGATCCGCACGCCGGGCTTGACCAGCCGCAGTTCCCGCTCGCCGAGCAGGCCCGCGGTCTCGGCGGTCTTTGGCAGGTGGACGCTGATGAAGTCGGCCTCAGCGAGCAGCTCTTCCAGGCTGACGAGGCGGACGCCCAGCTGCGCCGCGCGTGCCGTCGGTACGTACGGGTCATAGGCGATCACCTGCATGCCGAACGCGGCCAGCCGCTGGGCGACCAGCACCCCGATCCGGCCCAGGCCCAGGATGCCCGCCACCTTCTGGTACAGCTCGGCGCCGGTGAACTTCGACCGCTTCCACTCCCCCGCCTTGAGGGAGGCCATCGCCTGTGGCACGTGGCGGGCAACGGACAGCAGCAGCCCGACCGCGTGCTCGGCCGCGCTGATGATGTTCGAGCTGGGCGCGTTCACCACCATGACACCCGCCTTGGTGGCGGCGTCGACATCCACGTTGTCCAGGCCGACTCCCGCCCGTGCCACCACCCGCAGGTTCGGCGCGTGCGCCAGCGCTTCGGCGTCGATCTTGGTCGCACTTCGGACGATCACCGCGTCCACGTCCACGAGCGCCGGGAGCAGCGCCGCGCGGTCTGCGCCGTCGATGTGGCGCACCTCGTAGGCGGATTCGAGCTGGGCGATCGCGGCAGGTGACAGTTCTTCGGCGACCAGGACGACAGGTGTAGGCACAGCAGCAGCCCTTCGGGCGGTGACATCGGTCCTTACAGTCTAGCCAAGCTTGTGAAAGNNCGCCGCTTGAGGAAGTTCGGGCGGCCGCTGTCGAACTCCTCGACCAGTTCACGGGTGAACGTGCCGTCGCGGACCTCGCCGAGGATGTGCCGCATCTCCTCCTTGGTCCGCTCGTCGATGAGGCGGGGCCCACGGGTGTAGCCGCCGTACTCCGCGGTGTCGGAGACCGACCAGTACATCTTGGACAGGCCGCCCTCGTACATGAGGTCGACGATCAGCTTCATCTCATGCAGGCACTCGAAGTAGGCCACCTCGGGCTGGTAGCCGGCCTCGACCAGGGTGTCGAATCCGGCCTTGATCAGCTCGGAGACGCCGCCGCACAGGACCGCCTGCTCACCGAACAAGTCGGTCTCCGTCTCCTCGGCGAAGGTGGTCGCAAGTGCGCCCGCCCTGGTGCCGCCGATTGCCTTGGCGTAGGCAAGGGTGAGCGGC
The DNA here is from genome assembly GCA_003541285.1 of Actinomycetota bacterium. GTDB lineage: Bacteria > Actinomycetota > Actinomycetes > Streptosporangiales > Streptosporangiaceae > UBA9676. Next base: position 1,680 of record DPMS01000244.1, on the reverse strand, counting down.
CACGCGTTCCCGGTGGCGTCACGCTCGACCGCGACCAGGACCGGCACGCCCCGGCCCTCGGCGAACTGGCGGCGCACCAGATGGCCCGGGCCCTTGGGCGCGACCATGCACACATCCACCCCGGGCGGGGGGCTGACCAGGCCGTAACGGATGTTCAGCCCGTGGGCGAAGAAGAGCGCATCGCCCTCGACCAGGCTCGGCGCGATCGCGCTCGCATACAGCGAACGCTGCACGTGGTCAGGGGCCAGGACCATGATCAGGTCGGCTTCCTCACACGCCTGCTCGGGGGTGGTGACCCGCAGCCCCTCGCTCGCCGCGCGGTCGCGGCTGCCCGATCCCTCCGGGAGCCCGACCCGGACGTCCACGCCGGAATCCCGCAGCGACAGCGCGTGGGCGTGGCCCTGGCTGCCGTACCCGAGTACCGCGACGTGCCGTCGCTGGATGACCCCGAGATCGGCGCGGTCGTCGTAGTAGATGTCTGCCATCGCTTGCCTTTCGCTTACTGCGCCTGGCCGGCCGCGGAACGGTCCAGCGGCCGCAGCGCCCGGTCGGTAATGGATTTGCTGCCGCGGCCCAGGGCCACCATCCCGGACTGCACAAGTTCCTTGATGCCAAACGGCTCGAGCACCCTGATCAGGGCGTCCAGCTTGTCCCGGTTCCCGGTGGCTTCGACGGTCACCGCGTCCTGCGCCACGTCGACTACCTTGGCACGGAACAGTGCGACCGTCTCCAGCACCCGGGACCTGCTCTCGGCGTCCGCCCGGACCTTGACCAGCAGGAGTTCCCGCTGGACCGAGACGGCCGGCTCCAGTTCCACGATCTTCAGGACGTTGACCAGCTTATTGAGCTGCTTGGTCACCTGCTCCAGCGGGTGGTCCGCGCAGTTCACCACGATCGTCATCCGGGAGATCTCTTCGTGCTCGGTCGGCCCGACCGCCAGGGAGTCGATGTTGAACCCGCGGCGCGAGAACAGGCCGGCGGCCCGGACCAGCACACCGGGCTTGTTCTCCACCAGCACCGACAGGGTGTGCCTGCTGGCGTTCGGATCCTGCTCGCGCAGCCGTGGCTGAAGGTTGCTCATTCGGTCACATCCCAGTCCGGTGCCATGTCCCGTGCGACGTTGATGTCATCGTTGCTGGTACCTGCCGCCACCATCGGCCACACCATCGCGTCGCGGTGCACGATGAAGTCGATCACGACCGGCCGGTCGTTGATCTTCATGGCCTCCTCGATCACAGCGTCCACACTCGCCGCGTCCTCGCACCGCAGCCCGACGCAGCCGTAGGCCTCGGCGAGCTTGACGAAGTCGGGGATCCGGGTGCCCAGCGGCGCTGGGGCAGCCTCGCCCGCCTCGCCCGCCTGCTCGGCCGGCCCGGTGCGGTCCAGGTCGGTGTGCGAGTAACGCTCGTTGTAGAACAGCGTCTGCCACTGCCGGACCATGCCGAGGTTGCCGTTGTTGATGATCGCGATCTTGACTGGGATCCCCTCAACCGCGCAGGTGGCGAGTTCCTGGTTGGTCATCTGGAAGCAGCCGTCGCCGTCAATCGCCCACACGGGTGTGCCGGGCCGGCCCACCTGCGCGCCCATCGCGGCTGGGACCGCGTACCCCATCGTCCCCAGGCCACCGGAGTTCAGCCAGTGACCGGGGTGCTCGTGGCTGATGAACTGGGCGGCCCACAT
>DPMS01000026.1 GCA_003541285.1 Actinomycetota bacterium | reverse complement strand
GCGGATTTTGAGGATCCCCGCCGCCTCTGCTGGAGTATGAAGCTGACTGGCCATTCCGATCCCACCTCGACCCGCGCTGGAGTAGCCCGCCCACCTGCGGCTTCCCCCTGCGCGAGCTGGTGCGGCGGGATGATGTCTCAAGTTATGCCAATAGCTGGTATCCATGTCAAACGAGGCGAGCTTGATCAAATCACCATTCGCCGTGTCGATTAGTACGGGGGAGTTCACCACGGTTCTGGGCCGTTCGTTTCAGTGCCGCTCAAGTCGCCGGAAAAATCTCTCCCGAGTCGCCATTTCCGCCAGGCGTCACGGCAAGGCATGGCTACCTACGGGCAGCGGAGACCGGCCGGACGCCGGGTGGACGGTGGCGCAGGGGTTGTTGCCTGGTGGCACGGGGCTGCCGTGGCCTGATGTCGGGCANNAGCTCACATAAGCCCGAACCACGCCGGGACCCCGCCGAAACGCCTGGCAAGGTCGCACTGGCCGTCCCGGATCGCGGCCTCGTAGCGGTCCGGCGCCGGAGCCCGTGACTGGATCCCGCCGTCCTCCCAGCGGATATCGGCCCACAGCAGGCGGCCCCGGTGATCGCCGATCACCCCGGTGTGCTCGGACAGGCCGCGTACCAGGACCAGCCCCCGGCCGTGATCGGCGGCGGGATCATCGACGAGCCGTGGCCCGGTGGGAGCGCCGCAGTCGGCGACAGCGACCCGCACGACCGGGCCGAGCCAGGTGATCTCGACGGCGAACCAGCCGCCCCGCCCGCTAACCGTATGCCGGACCGCGTTTGTGGCCAGCTCGGTTGCCACGCACAGCACGTCGTCGCGGGCCGGGCACTCCGGCAATAGCGACGAGAGCCACTGCCGCAGCAGACTTAACTGGCGTTCCTCTCCCGGAAACACCCGGCGCCACCGCAGTCCCGGCCCTGGCGTGCGCGGCGACACTGTCATATCCACGCCGTGCTGCTGGGGTCTGCCGCTCGCCGACATCTGTCCTCCTTCATGGCGAAGTGCCGTGGGTACCCGGTTCTCACGCTGACCAGGCCAGACGTGCGGATGAGCTGCTGGCCTGGCGTGGCTGTCGGCAGCCAGCGCCCCGCCGCCTGAGATCAACATAACAAGGAATATTCACTCTGCATATGCATAGCGCATATTCTCGGAGTTGGCCGCCCGCCCGGATGGGCGCGGCGTATGGTGGCGAACCGGCTGCGCATCAGGCTCTGACCAGGATGGCGACGCAGGGAGGGGGCACGGCGATGCCCGCAGGCAGCGAGGGGCCGACGGTCCGCCTGCGGCGCCTGGGCATGGAACTGCGCGTCTTGCGTGAGGCCGCCGGGCTGAACTCGCAGCAGGCGGCGGACGAGCTCGGCTGTTCGCAGTCGAAGATCAGCCGGGTCGAGACTGGCAAGTCCCCGGTGAGCGTCCGCGATGTCCGCGACCTGCTCGGCCTGTACGCGGTTACCGATGAGGAGCAACGCGAACGCCTGCTCGGCCTGGCCAGGGACTCGCGTCAGCGGGGCTGGTGGGCGGAGTTCGGTTCGTGGCTCCCGTCCGGGTTCGACACCTACGCGGGGATGGAGGCGGCGACCGCCTCGGTGCGCGCCTATCAGGCTCAGCTTGTGCATGGGCTGCTGCAGACAGAGGACTACGCCAGGGCGCTGCTTCGTGCCTTGAGGGTGGAGGACACCCGCGAGTCCGTTGAGAAGCTCGTCGAGTTCCGGATGGCGCGGCAGGCTCAGCTCACACGGGCCGAGAATCCGCTCCGGCTGTGGGTGATCTTCGAAGAAGAGGTGCTTAAGCGCCCGGTCGGCGGCCCTGCGGTCATGCAGGCTCAGCTCCAGCGCATTCTGGAGGCAGCCGAGGAGCCGACGATCACCATCCAGGTGCTGCCCACCGCCCGTGGCGCGCACGCCGGGCTGGACGGGTCATTCTCGGTCTTCGAGTTCCCCGACCCGGGCGATCCGGACGTGGCCTACGTCGGGGGTCCCATCGGTACCGTCTTTGTCGAGAAGATCGAGGACGTGAGGAGATTCGCTACCCGGTTTGATCACCTGCGGGCTGCCGCTCTCGACATTGGAGAGTCAGCGGACCTGATCGCCACTACCGCGCGTGGCATGTGAGCTTGCATCTCCCAGCATGGCCCCGTCCCCGGAGCCAGCATGCTCGTGCCGTCGGAGAATCGGTCACAACGGCAGAACACAGGAGAAAGAAGTGACCCACCAGATCAGGTCCGGTCCACCCGGACCGGATCCCCTCGCAAGTGCAGCCTGGCGCAAGGCGACCGTCAGTGACGCCAACAGCGGCTGCGTTGAAGTCGCGTTCCTCACCGACGGCCGCGTCGGCGTCCGCGACTCGAAGAACCGCAGTGAACCCCCGCTCGTCTTCACCGCCCGCGAGTGGGCCTGCTTCCTTGCTGGGGCCAGGTCCGGGGAGTTCGACCTCCCGGCCTGACACCTCCGCAGCGGGGCCTGGCCGCCAGCCTGGCAGTGTTGACATATTCATATTCGGAGTGAATCCTGCAAGTCATGTCCCCGCTGAAAGGAATGTGATGTTACTCGAACCCATCCGTGGCGGCTGTTCCGACGGCAAGACCTGCCCCGCCCTGTACCGGACAGACCGCGGCACCGTTGTGATCCAGGGCTGGACGGTCACCGACCCCGAGGCGCTGCGGCAACTCAGCCTGCCGGGAGGGGAACAGGCCGTCGAGATACCGGCCGAAATGGTCACCGAAGTGCTCGGGGCATGCTGAGCGAGAGCGACCTCGACCCGTTCTTCGACGCGATACGGCACGAGGCATTCCGGCTTGAGGCGCTGCCCGCATACGCCGTCGCGGTGGAATCGGCTGGCCTGCGTGCCTACCTGGCCGGCGAGCCATTCCAGAAGAGCGAGGCGGGTCAGGCGTTCAACGACTACGTCCGGGGCCAGGTGGAGGCGGGAGTTGCCTGGCACCGGGTCCGGGTGGTGCGAAGCCCGCTCACCGACTACGAACGGTGGGAATGCGAGTGGGGGTACACAGTCAGCGAGCAGCATGGCCATCACACCTTCGTCCTCGACCTGACCGAAACGGCCGACCCGCCCGAGCTGCCCGGCTACGACTGGTGGATGTTCGACGAACGTGTGGTGCTGCGCTTCCACTACGACCACCAGGGCGGGTTTCTCGGCGCGGACCCGATCGACGAACCGGGCCAGGTCGCAGCGCACACCCGGTACCGGGATGCTGCTCTCGATGCAGCCGTACCCTTCCCGCAGTACTGGGCCGCACATCCCCAGTTCTGGCGGGAGAACTGGCTCAAGGTCCGGCCATGATCGCCTGCGGCCCTAGAATCCGGGGATGAATGGACCCGGAACGCTATCTCACTGATCGCGAGCGGCTGGCCACTGCACTGCGGGACCTGCGCCAGAACGCAGGAATGACCGGCGTGGACGCCGCGCGCAGCGCAGGCATGTCCCAGCCCAAGATTTCCAAGCTGGAGAACGGCCGTCTTCTTCCGTCGGTGCATGATGTCCAGACCCTGCTGGGCCTCTATGGGGCGGGGACCACCGAACGCGAGGTATTGCTGGAGCTTGCGGCGCGGCTACACGCCACGATCGAGAGCAACCGCACGATCCTGCGGCGCGGCGCGGCCCGCATGCAGGCCCGGCTGGGCGAACTCGAACACGAGGCGACGACGCTGCGGTACTTCTCCCCGATCGTGATCCCTGGTCTGCTCCAGACAGCGGAGTACATGCGCCGCGTGTTCTCGCTCGACCTGTCCGGAGCCGGACTCGCCCGGACGGTGGCCGCGCGGCAGGCCCGCCAGCAGATCCTGTACGACACCACCAAGACCTTCACGTTCGTCATCACCGAGGTGGCGCTGCGCTGGGGGTTCTGCCCGGACGACGTCATGGCCGCCCAGGCCGGCCACATCGCATCCCTGGCCACCCTGGCCAATGTCGAGATCGGCGTGATCGTCCTGGGTGCCGCCATAGCGGATATCCCGCTGCACGGGTACCAGATATTCGACGACCGCGTGGCCAGCGTCGAACTGGAACACGCCGTGGTTACCGTCGCGGACCCCCGCGACATCGCCACCTACCTCCGGCTGTTCACCAAGATGTCGGAAGCGGCCGAGTTCGGTCAGGCAGCCCGCTCCCGGCTGGCGGCGATCTCCGGCGCCCTCGCCGGTCACCGCTGACGCCCGGGCGCCCGCGGGATTCGTGTCCTGTATAGCTTGTAATATTCACTAGTAATATGAATACTTGAGCCATGCGAACCGGCTATGCAGCCACCGGGCAAGACGAGCGTTCCGGCCCGTGCGTCATGTGTGCGGGCGCGGATGCCTCGGTGCGCTCGCCGTTGCAGCGGATGCTTCCACCGGGGCGGTCCCGGTTCATCGCGCAGACGCCAAATCTGGTCGCGGTGCCGACGTTCGGCTGTTTCGTCGCTGGCTACGTCCTCATCGTGCCCCGTGCCCACGTGACATCGTTCGGCCGTCTCGATGAAGGAGCGCTCGCCGAGCCGGATGAGTTGATCGAGGCCCTGGCTCACCGGATCTGGGCTGTGTACAGCAGGCCAGCGCTCGGGTTCGAGTACGGCAACAACGTCCCTGGCGGTCGCCGGATCGAGCACGCCCATTGGCACCTGCTGCCGTCCGGCGCTGACCTGGACGGCTGGCTCGCTGACCGCCTGACCGGGCACGTGATCGCCTCACTGACAGATCTGCCCAGCAGACGGGACGCCTCGTACATCGCCGTCCGCGACCAGCGCGGTAGCCTGCGCGTCTACCCGGTGCCCAATCAGCCCAGGCAGCGGATCAGGCTGCGCCGCCTAGTGGCCGAACTCGATCCGCGGGTCGACGCCGCCGGCTGGGACTGGACCGGCAATATCTGCCCCGATCTGATCCACCGCACCGTCACTGACCTCGCTCCGGCATCCCCCGAGGATGGCACCAGGTGAGCGGGGCACGGGAGCGTGCGGGCGGCGGCGTCATGGCGTGCGAGATACCCGCGCCGCAGACGTCCTTCGATGATCTGTACAGCGCGGTCTATGCGATCCTCGACGACGCCAAGACCGATCACGACCTCATCAAGCTGTACAAGGGCAGCCATGGCTCGCCGGACCCGCACCCGCTGGTGACCGGCTTCGGCGAGTTCTTCTTCCGCACCCGGCGCGGTCTTGTGGCCTACGCCTGCTCGGCCGTGAACCCGCACCAGCCGCCCACACTCGCCGACCTGGACGCATTCGACGCCGACTACGGTCCCCGGATCCAGACCCGGGCCGCTTTCGACCTGCTCGCCCGAGCAGCACGCCGACCGCACGAGCGCACCGCCGATTTCCTGGCCTACGTCACAGGGCGAACCCACCAGTTGGGCGCCTACCGGGGCGGCTCCAGCGGGTACGACGACGAGGCGCGGGCGTTCGCCGCCGCTCACTTCCGCCATGCCGGGCTGGATACGACACCCAGCCAGGTACTGATCTTCTGCGGTGGCGCCAAGGGCGCCTTCATGGCGTTCTGCGCCGCGCTGATGTGCCGCCGCAGGCACGATGACCTCCGCCATCTGGGCGGGCTCCTGCTCGCCCCAGCCGGCTACTACCAGAGCCTCCGGCTCATCCCGCCCGTCTTCGGCGGCGACATCCACGTCACCAGCGACCTCACTGGCGAGACCGTCAGCGGCTGGCTTGCCGAGACCAACGGCCACCCGCGGCGCTGCGTATACGTGCCACTGGTCAATAATGCCGACGGCCGGGTCCTGACTGCGGCCCGGGCCCGGTCTATCGCCTACGCCGTCCTCAACCACAACGTGGCCCACCCAGCCAGTCCGGTCTACGTGCTCGCTGACGACGTCTACATCGGCAGCTACCTGATCCCAGGCTGCGAAGGGCTTCCCATCGCCACCGTTACCGGTGCTGACCTCGGTGATCCCGAACTGGGGCGGATGAGCGACTGGACCCTGTCAGTCGTCACGGCCTCCAAGACCTTCGCGTTACCCACCGCCAGGATCGCGTTCGCGACCAGCACGAACCCGGCGTTGCTCGGCGCGGTCGGACATTACCGAACGGTGCTCTCGCAAGGCCGGGTCCCGCAGGTGACCGAACTGACAGCAGTCGCAGCGATCTGCCTCACCCCACAGACCTGGATCGATGAATGGAACTCCCGCTACCGCACCCGGCTTGCTGAGCTGAGCACCAGGGTCAATGCGATCAATGCCACGGCCGGATTCGAGGCCTTCCGCATCCAGACTCCCGATGGCGGCTGGTACTTACCACTGCACGTCTCGCCGACCCTCATCCCGGGAGCGGCCAGCAGCGTGGACGCGTTCGCGGCGCTCATGCACTACGACGGCGACAGCCATGGCAGCGGGATCGCCATGCTGCCCGGCGAACTGTCCGGGTACCGCGCCTGCGACGACGGGTTCGTGCTGCGCGGCACACTCGCGGCGAGCGAGGAGGATCTGTGCCGGTTCTCTGGCCGGCTACGCGACGCCTTAGCCCAGCTCACCAGCCCGGAGGGGCCGGGCCTCGTCCAGCAAGCCCTGAAACGAGCCCGCATGATCGCCGACGTCGATGCGATCCTCGCCGGCTGCCGGTACTGACCCGGCGTGTCACCCGCTCCATGCCGGTCCTCCTGGCTAGGCTCAAGGCCCTACATCTGGTGGCCGCAGCGGTCAGCGTTTCCGCAAGTTGTGGTTCGCGTCCTTCGGAGGTGGTTGTGCGCACGATGGCGATCCAGCGGCACATGCCGCGGCGGCGCGAGGGTCACACCACGGCGGTCACCATCGGCGGTGAGCGGTTCTACCTCACCGCCAACGGCCACGGGGATGGCTCCCTCGGCGAGGTCTTCATCCAGTGGGGCAAGCAGGGCACCACGGGGGCCGGGCTGATGGACATCTACGCGGTAGCCCTGTCGGTCGGATTGCAGCACCGGGTCCCGCTCACCGAACTCCTCGCGCCCGCCCTGGATCTGTACTGCGTGCCCAACGGCCATACCGATGATCCACAGATCCCACGGGCGCGATCGATCATCGACTACGTCGCCCGACGCCTGGCGATCGACTGGCTGCCCCACCGCGAACGCGCCAGCCTGGGCGTGTTCACCGTCGATGAGCGAGTGGACGCCGCCCGGGGATGGATGGACATCGAGGACGCCCGGCTGTCGCGCGCCGCCCACGGGGACGCCGGCCTGGATGCGTACCGCTGGGAGATGGCCACCGGCATTGGGAGCCGCAACGGTCTGACGTGCTCAGCCGGCCTGCCTGCGGAATGGGCTGACCGCCCGCCTGAAGTGTCCAGGGTGGGACGTCTTTCGCTGACAACGTCGGTTCCTACCTCTGTGTGCCGGTAGCCGTCAGTCATTTTCGATGATGATCCCCAGCGCGCCCGCCAGGCTGTAGGTCAGCGACAGCGCATCGCGGTTCTTGACCATCGCCCCTTTCAGGCTGGTCACGCCATTGATGCCAGCCAGGGTGCAGTCTGCGAAGCGGGTGCCTTCCATCTGGGCCTTGGAGAACTGGGCGCCGGTCAGGTCACAGGACTCGAACCGGGCCCCGCGCAGGTCGGCTTCCTGGAAGTCGGCCCGGGTCAGCTTGCAGCCACTGAACACAACGTTCTTCATCATGGCGAAGCGGAAAGACGTCAAGTCCATCCGGCAGCCCTCGAAGGTGACCTCACGGATGCTGCCCTCGTTCCAGGACAGGCCGGTCATGCGGCAGCCGGACATGTGCACGCGCACCAGGGAGCAGTCTCGCGCATGCAGATTGGCCAAGTCGCAATCGGCGAAGGCCGAATCGGAAATCACTGCGCGATCGAGCTTGCTGTGCCCGAAATTGACGTTCTGGTACCTGCATTGGTCGATCTCGATGGAAACCACGTCGCGATCGGCAAGGTCAGCACCCAGATACTCCAGCGAGAGATAGACGCCGTCGTCTTTGAGGTCATCCTCGGGAAGCTTTGCCGAGGTGAGAGCCTGCGGCAACTGCGG
>DPMS01000642.1 GCA_003541285.1 Actinomycetota bacterium | reverse complement strand
ACCGCGGCTGGCTGCCCGCGCCTGGCTTGCCGCGCATGCTCCGCCCGGACGTCGGCGCGGGTCCTGGCCGTGCCCCTGGGCCTGCCAGCCTCCCCGCCAGGCAGGCCCGGGTCAAGCACCACTGCAAGCCCCGCTCGCCTGCCGCCGGGAACGCGGATGATGTCTCCCCGGCGCAGGTTCTCCAGCGAGCGGAGCGCCTCAGCGCGGCGGGCTGCCGACCGGTCCCGGGCGGTCGCGCCTTCCAGCTCCGACAGTTCCCTGCGCAGCCGGGCGTACTCGGTGAAGTCCCCCCGGTCACAGCTCACCGAGAGATCGGCCAGAGCCTGCCTGCTCCGTCTTGCCTGGCGGGCGATGCCAACCACGGCCCGGTCGGCCTGGAACTGCGCGAACGAGGATTCAAGAAGCGCTGATGCCTTCTCCAGGCCAGCTCGCGCGACGAGGTTCACCGCCATGTTGTACGTCGGCCGGAAGCTCGAGGTGAGCGGGTAGGTACGCGTGCTGGCCAGGCCGGCCACCGCGCTGGGGTCCATACCCAGGTGCCAGATCACGACCGCGTGCCCCTCCACGTCGATCCCCCGGCGCCCGGCACGTCCGGTCAGCTGGGTGTACTCCCCTGGCGTCAGCGGAACGTGAGTCTCACCGTTCCACTTGTCGAGCCGCTCAATGACCACTGTCCGAGCCGGCATGTTGATACCGAGAGCCAGGGTCTCGGTCGCGAAGACAGCCCGCACCAGGCCGGCTGCGAAGAGTTCCTCCACCGCTTCCTTGAACGCGGGCAGCAGCCCGGCGTGATGGGCAGCGATCCCGCGCTGCAGGCCGGTGAGCCACTCACCGTAGCCGAGCACCGGCAGGTCGGACTGGGGGACGTCTGCCGTACGGCGCTCCGCCACTTCGGTGATGGCCGCCGCTTCCTCTGGCGTGGTCAGCCGGATCCCCGCATCAAGGCATTGCCGGACCGCTGCGTCGCAGCCGGAACGGCTGAAGATGAACGTGATCGCTGGCAGCAAGCCGGCCGTGTCGAGCCGGCCGATCACGTCAGGCCGGTGCGGCAACCGGAGCCGCACCGCTGCGCGGCCGGCGCGGCCGGGCGCACGCCCCACTCCCCACTCCTCCCGCCGGGCAAGCCGGAGCAGTTCCGGGTTGACCAGTGCTGCACGCGCAGCACCCGTACCTCCGGCCGGCCCGGCCGGCTCATGCTCCTCGACGAACAGGTCGTACAGCCGCCCGCCGACCATCATGTGCTGCCAGAGCGGCACCGGCCGGTGCTCGTCGACGATCACCGTTGTGCCGCCCCGGACCTGGGTCAGCCAGTCACCGAATTCCTCCGCGTTGCTGACCGTCGCCGAAAGGGCGGCCACCTGGACCGATTCGGGCAGGTGGATGATCACTTCCTCCCAGACCGCGCCGCGGTAGGGGTCAGCCAGGTAGTGAACCTCGTCCAGCACCACGTAGCCGAGGCCGGCCAGGATGGGCGAACGGGCGTAGATCATGTTGCGCAGCACCTCGGTGGTCATCACGACCACCGGCGCCTCGCCGTTGATGCTGTTGTCGCCGGTGAGCAGGCCGACCTTCTCAGGCGCGTACCGGCGGACCAGGTCGCTGTACTTCTGGTTCGACAGCGCCTTGATCGGTGTGGTGTAGAAGCACTTGCGCCCCTCGGCCAGGGCCAGATGGACCGCGAACTCGCCCACCACCGTCTTGCCCGATCCAGTGGGGGCAGCGACCAGCACGCCGTGCCCTGCGTTCAGCGCCCGGCACGCGGTGCGCTGGAACTCGTCGAAGCTGAAGTCATACAGCGCCTGGAATTCCAGGAGCTCGGATCCGTCTTCGGCCTGCTGCCTGCGGAACGCCGCGTAACGCTGCGCCGGGCTCCTCCCGGACGCGGGCGGGAGGGCGGTGGACATGTGATCAAGCGTAGGCGAACCCGTCCCCTGGCTGCCCGCGGCGCCCTCCCCTCGCCTAGTGACAGTTAGTAACTGAGATAATGCGGAGGGTATGAGCTTTGCCGGTGGTAACCCAGATATCTATCCGGAAACCATGACAAACCGGGGGGTTCATGATCATGCGAGAATCGGCTGATAGCGGCAGATCCGTCTCCAGCGACTCCGGCCGCGGCCATCTGCAGGCAGTGCAGCGCGCGCTGACCCGGGCCATGACGGCGCTGGTCATCGCGGGGGCAGCGGCACTTGGCGCCGCCGGGCCCGCTGCCGCGACTGCGGGCTATCACACCCGCTACTGGGCGGCCCCGGGGGTCGATGCGCGGATCGCCGCCTACGCCCTGACGTTCATCGGCCGGTACCCGTACCAGTGGGGTGGAAGCTCACCGGCGACCGGGTTCGACTGCTCGGGCCTGACCTCGTACATCTACCGCCACTACCGCCTGGCAATACCCCGCACCGCTGAGGGGCAGTTCGCCGCCTTCCGCCGGGTGAGCAGGGCAGCGGCCATGCCGGGCGATCTCGTCTTCTTCCACGACGCCTTCGGGTACGTCTACCACGTCGGCGTATACGAAGGCCGCGGGAACCTCGTCGCTGCCGCTGACCCCGATGACGGCATCGTCCTGGAGACCATCTGGTCGTCGGCCGTCACCTTCGGGACGTTGACCCGCCCTGCCGGGCGCTAGCGGGGCTCTGCGTCGACAGCGTCTTCCAGGCCCAGCGACGAGACCTCGTTCTGGGCCAAGCCCTCATACACAGATGCCCGGCGCGCCCGCCTGCGGTCGTTCACCCACACGAATACCTCGGCCAATTCGACCAGGAACACGGCGGGCACCGCGAGCATCAGCATGCTGAACGGGTCGGGGCTGGGGACGGCCGCGCCTGCGAACACGAACACCAGGAAGATCATCACCCGGCGCCACTTCCTGACGAACGAGTGGCTGAGCACCCCCGCCAGGTTGAGGATCACGATGACCAGCGGCAGCTCGAAAGCAACGCCGAAGATCAGCAGCATCGCGATGGCGTAGCCGAAGTAGGTGTCGATGGTGATGAACGGCTTGACGCCGGCCGGGGTGAGGCCGAGCAGGAAGTGCAGGCCACGGGCCATCGCCAGGTAGGCGAAAAACGCGCCGAGGCCGAACAGCGGCACCGCGCTGCCCACGAACGCATACGTCCAGCGCTTCTCGCGCTTGTACAGCCCGGGCGCGATGAACGCCCAGAGCTGGTACAGCCAGACCGGGCAGGACAGCACCAGGCCCACCACGAAGGCGACCTTCAGGCGCACGAAGAACGGATCGAAGACGCCGGTGACGATGAGCGGATGGCCATCCTTGCCGCAGCCGGTCAGGCCCTGGATGGCGGTGTCGCAGTACGGGGCGGTGATGAAGTTCCAGGACTGCCTGAACAGGAACCAGCCGATGGCCACACCCACCGCCAAGCCGAGCAGCGCCTTGAGCAAGCGGTTGCGCAGCTCCCGGATGTGCTCCATGAGCGGCATCCGGGCATCCGGATTGTCCCGCCTACCCGGGCGGGTGCTGCGCCCGCGCGATGACGCGAGGGGGTCAGGCGTGGTACTCATCTCGGCCGGCGGAACTCAGCCAGGCTGGTTGGTGCGTGGCGCCTCCGCCATCGGCGTGCCGGTAACTGCGGTGCCGTCAGGCAGCTGCACGGTCACTGCCGGGGCCGGAGCGGGCAGCTCCTGCTGGACGACCGGCTGGACCTGCGCCGGCGGCTGAACCTTCGCGGCAGTGTCGTCCTCCTGCAGGTTCTTCGCCTCGCTCTTGAAGATCCGCATGGACTCGCCAAGGGACTTGGCAAGCCTAGGCAGCTTCGCCGAGCCGAAGAGGAGCACCAGCACCAGCAGGATTATCAGCAGGTGGGGAGCGTCGAAGAGTCCCGTCATGGAAATCTGTCCTTTTCAGCGAGGATCAGGCCCCTGCGCTGCAGGGACGTTCAGCCACATGGTACGCCCCGTAGCAGGCGAACTCACCCTTCCAAAGGTCCCGAATGGGCTTGCGGCATCCTGGGCCCGTACTGCGCCAGCGCGGCGGCGGCCTGGCTGCGCACGTCCCCGGCGAGGGCAGCAGGCTCGATGATGCGCCCATCCTCACCGAGCCGCAGGGCCAGCCGCCGCACCCATTCGGCATCCGGCGTGCGCAAAACCACCCGCAGACGGCCATCCGCGAGGTCCGTCACGTCTTCGCACGGGTAGTACTCCGCGACCCAGCGCCCGTACGGCGAAAGCTCGATCACCACCCGCAGGTCGTCCGGCGCCGGCTGGAAAAGGCCCCGGTCCACGTCATGCGGCTCGGCATCCTGCGGCACCTCGGCAGCCACCGCCAGCACCTCGATCGCCAGCACGCGATCCAGCCGGAACAGCCGGACCGCCTCCGCCCGGCGGCACCACCCTTCCAGGTAGGTGCGCCCGTCGACCACCAGCAGCCGCATGGGATCCACGTCCCGCTCGGTCGCCTCGTCGCGGGCGGGAACATAGTAGGACAGATGCACCCGCCGCCCCGAGTTGAGTGCGTCGCGGGCCAGCGCCAGAACGCCGCGTTCGGTATTCCGGTCGACCTGTACCGCGACCTGGACGCTGGGCGCGGCCGCCTCCCCGGCCGCGGCCTCCAGTTTCGCGATCGTGCGGCTGAGCGCCGAGCCCTCCACCAGGCCCGGGACCGAGGCCACCTGACCGAACTCGGCCAGCATGCGCAGGGCTACCAGCAGGGCACTCGCCTCATCCACCCCGAGCCGCAGCGGCCTGTCCATCGCCTCGGCCTGGCTCACCACGATCTCCCCGCCCTCATAGGACAGGTCGATCGGGCAGTAAGGGTCGGGCGCGCGCAACTCCACGCACCACAGCATGTTGAGGTCATCGACAAGCTCGCGCTCGCTGACGCCGAACGCGGCTGCCGTCTCGGACAGCCCGACCACTTTCCGGCTGACCACGTACGGCACCAGGGCCAGCAACCGCTGCAGCCGGTCGGAACTGGTAGCCGCAGAGCCGGTATGGGCAGAG
>DPMS01000201.1 GCA_003541285.1 Actinomycetota bacterium | reverse complement strand
CCGCGGGGGGGGCGCGCACAGGCGGCACGGCCGCCCCGGCCAGCCCCGGCCAGCCCCGCCCAGCCCGGCCGCCCCGGCCAGCCCGGCCGCCCCGGCCAGCGCGACCGCCCCGATCAGCCCGACCGCCCCGGCAGCCCCGGCCCCCCGGGCCGAGATCAAGGGGCTTTCGCCTCGCACGACGGGGCGCAAGGCCGGGGCGCTCGGTTCAGCCGCGTTCTCGGAGCAGCTCAGCCCGATCTCGCCGGACGCCGCGCGACCTCGCTAGTCCTCGTCGTCGTCACGGGCCAGCCAGGTGGCGAGCCGTTCGATGGCGGCCTCGTGCTCCGGGTAGACGTCGACGAACTCGGTCAGCTTCTCGGCCAGCCAGCCGAGCGTGACGCCGTCCTCGCCGCGCCGCTGCGCCAGCTCCTCGATGCCCCGGTCCGTGAAGAACACCGCCACCTCCGTATGTTTTGCACCAATGCCATAGTATAAACATCAGGAAGGTGGGCGGCCCGGCCGGAGGCATGACAACCGGCCGTTCGTCCCGGGACGAAAGTCTCTGATTTTCGCCTCGGGGAGCCGTGACGCTTGAGCGATCGAGTTCGCGCATGAAGGAGAAGTGCCAGGCGTGACTGCTGTGCAGGAATTCACCGGAGTGTTCCGGGCCGAGCACCGGCAGGTCCGCGACCTGCTGCTGGAACTGGTGCGGGCGTTCGGCGACCGGGACGCCGGGCGGGCGCGGACGCTGATCGCCGCGGTCGCCGAGGCGACCGGCCCGCACATCCGGTACGAGGAGGAGGCGATGTGCCCGCAGCTGACCGGCATCTTCGGCGACGCCTACGTCGGCAAACTGCTGGCCAATCACGACGGCGCGATCCGCAACGCCCGCGAGCTGCTGTGGCTGGCCGGACACGACGAGCTCACCGACGAGCAGGCCCGACGGGGGGCCGAGCTGACCCGGCAGATCCTGCCGCATGTCAGCGACTGCGACGGGCTGACCATGATGGTCGAGACCCTGCCCGACGACACGGCCGGCCGCATCCTCTCGGCAAGAAAGGCTGCGCTGGATGCCGGGCTTGACCTGCTGACCTGGGCGGCCACCGCACGAGACCGCCGTGCCTAGGCGCATGCGAACCACGCCGATACGCACCTTCCGGCACGACACCGGCACGCGGCCGTTCATCGTGATCTGGGAGATGACCCAGGCGTGCCCGCTGGCCTGCGTGCACTGCCGTGCCGAGGCCCGGCCCGGCCGCCACCCCGGCGAGCTGACCACCGATGACGCGCGCGACCTCATGGCGCAGGTCGCCGAGTTCGGCAGCCCGCCGCCGATCTTCGTGCTCACCGGCGGCGACCCGTTCCAGCGGCCGGACCTGCTGGAACTGGTCCGGCACGGCACCCGGCTGGGGCTCCCGGTGGCGGTCTCGCCGTCGGGCACGCCCACGCTGACCGCCTGCCGCCTCGCCGAACTGCGGGAGGCCGGCGCCCGGGCGATCTCGCTGAGCCTGGACGGCTCGACCGCGGAAGTCCATGACCGGTTCCGCGGCGTGCCCGGGGTGTTCGGCTGGACGCTGGACGCCTGGCAGGCCGCGCGGGAGCTGGGCCTGAAGGTGCAGATCAACACCACCGTGACCGGCCACAACCTCACCGACCTGGCGGACATCGCCGCGCTGGTGCACCGCATGGGTGCGGTGTCGTGGAGCGCGTTCCTGCTGGTGCCGACCGGGCGCGGCGCGCTGCTGCCCGGCCTGACCGCGCGGCAGGCCGAGGACGTGCTCAACTTCGTCTACGACGCCGGAGAGTTCATCCCGGCGCGGACCACCGAAGCCCATCACTTCCGCCGCGTCGTCATCCAGCGGGAGATCCTCCGCACCCGCGGCGCCGACCATGTTGCCGTGCTCGGCCTGGGCGAGCTGTATCTCCGGTTGCGGGAGCGGCTCGCCGACCTGGGCCTGGCCCGGCGCAAGGCCCGCCGCCCGCCCGCGAACGTCAACGCCGGGCAGGGCTTCGTGTTCATCTCCCACCTCGGCACCGTCCACCCGAGCGGATTCCTCCCGGTCGCCGCCGGCAGCGTGCGCACCGGCCGGCTCACCGGCATCTACCGCACATCACCGCTGTTCACCGGGCTGCGCGACCACGGCAGGCTGACCGGACGGTGCGGCGCCTGCGAGTTCGCTCCCGTCTGCGGCGGATCACGCTCCCGCGCCTTCGCCCTCACCGGCGACCCGTACGCCGAGGACCCCTGGTGCTCCTACCAGCCCGGAACATTCCCGTACCCGGAAGACCTGGCCGCGGCCGGCCCGCGGCCGGCAGCAAGATCGCGATAACACGAGGCAGACATGCAGACCGGCTCACTGGCGGCGGCTCTCGAACGAGAGCACCACGAGATCGACGCAGGCATCGCGGCGTTCACCGCCGCACCCGGTGACCGGCAGCCGCTGACACGCGCCGTCGGCGCGCTGCGCCGCCACATCTACCTGGAGGAGGAGTTCCTGTTCCCGCTGCTGCGCGAAGCCGAACCGGGACTGGCGGCCCCGGTGTTCGTCATGCTCCGCGAGCATGCGCAGATATGGGGCACGCTGGAGGCGCTGGAACGCGCGGCAGACGCCGGCACCGGGGCCACGCTTGGCAAGCGGCTGACCGTCCAGCTTCTGCACCACAACCTGAAAGAGGAGAAGATCCTCTACCCGCGAGCCGACGAGGCGCTGCCCCCCGCCGCAGCCGACCGGCTGCGAGTGTTCCTCAGCTCCGGAGAGCTGCCCGAGGGATGGGTGTGCCTGCTGAAGGCGCGGCCCGTATCGCAGAATCCTGGCCGTGCTGGCCGTTAGCTGGGACACGGTCCGGCTGTTCCTGCACGTTCTCGCCGCGACCGTCTGGGTGGGCGGGCAGCTCACGCTGGCCGCGCTGGTCCCGGTGCTGCGCCGGCTCGGTGCGGAGATTCCCCGGGCGGCCGCCCGCCGGTTTAACCAGGTCGCCTGGCCCGCGTTCGCGGTGCTGATCCTCACCGGCGTCTGGAACGTGATCGCCGTCCGCTCGCAGATCACCGGAAGCTACCAGACCACGCTCGTGGTCAAGCTCGCCGCCGTGGCCGTCTCCGGGATCACCGCGGTGCTGCACGCCCGCGCCCGCAGCGCCGCGGGGCTGGCGGTGTTCGGCGCGCTGACCGGCATCAGCGCCCTGGCCGCGCTGTTCCTCGGCATCCTGCTGGCAGGGTGACGTCGCGGCAATCAGCCAGCCCCGTCGGCGCCTTTTCCTAAGTATGTATAGTAAATACTAGCCATGCTGTCGTAATCTCCGCCGCTGGCGGCGGGCTGACAAGGGAGATGACGTGACGATCACGGGAACCGAAGCGTACGAGGCAATGCGCACCCATCACCGGATCCTCGGCGAGCAGCTCGGTCAACGGGTGAGCGCGGTAACCGCGGCGGCGGCAGCGGGCCAGCCGCACGAGGCCGCCGTGGCCGGGCTGATCGCCTACCTGGCCGGGGAGATCCTCCCGCACGCGGCGGCCGAGGAGGCCACCATCTACCCGGCCGCCGCCGGGCTCGACGGCCTGGCCGGCACCGTCAGCGAGATGACCGCCGAGCACAAGATCCTGTCGGACGCGGCCGGCCGGCTCGCAGAGCCGGCCGCCGCCGCCGACGCGGTGCGGCGCGCGGAGGAGATAGCCAGGCTCTTCGCAGCGCACGTGGCGAAGGAGAACGACATCCTGCTCCCCGCCCTGCTCGCCAGCGACGGCGCGGATCTCCCCCGGCTGCTGGCGGAGATGCACCACCGCACCGAGCAAGCTACGACGGTGGATCCGGCGGAAACCGTCACTGCCTCGGATCCGCAAGCCACCGTGCTGTCGCTGCTGTTGCAGGCCGCGACCGCACTGGCCAGGGCCGGGCAGGCCGACCGGGCGTGCCGGCTCGCCGCCGCGGCCTGGGCGGCGCTGCGCGAGCCAAGGCCTGATCTCGCGGTCAAGGTGACGGCGGCGCTGCACGGGCTCGCCCGCCACGCCGGCAGCGCCCCGGCCCAGGAAGGCTCCGCCGACGGCGGCCCGGCGGCAGGGTCGCCGGCCAGCGACCCGGACCTCGATGTCCGGGACATGCCTCCCGCGCGACGGCACGAGTCGATCTTCGCGGCCTGGCAGGCCCTCGCCCCGGGTGCCGGGTTCGTGCTGGTCAACGACCACGACCCTAAGCCGCTGCGCTACCAGTTCGAGGCCGAGCACCCCGGCCAGTTCACCTGGGACTACATCGAGGCCGGGCCGCAGACGTGGCGGGTCCGGATCGGGCGTCCGCTCGCGGTCACACCTTCCGGGGCCGGCGAGACGGGCGGTGCGGAACCGGCCGGCGAGGACGGCGGCCGGGAGCCAGACCTGGACGTGCGGCAGCTGCCGCACTGGCGGCGTCACGACGCGATCTTCACCGCCTACCGGGCGCTCCAGCCGGGACGCGGGGTCGTGGTGGTCAACGACCACGACCCGCTGCCGCTGCGGTACCAGTTCGAGGCGCAGCACCACGGGCAGTTCACCTGGGACTACATCGAGGCCGGGCCGGGGACGTGGCGGGTGCGGATCGGGCGCGCTACCGCTTAGCGAGCTGGCGAATGCGCCAGCCGGGATGAAAGCATGCACGGTGAGTACCAGCCGCACGGCGGCAAGCTCGTGGCCGCGGACGTCGAGGTGACCGGCGGCCGCCTGGCCCGCGTCCAGGTCAGCGGCGACTTCGTCCCCGGAGCCGCCGGCGCGCTCGGGCGGATCGGCACCGCGGTGACCGGGCTCCCGGTAACCGCGGATACCGCGGTGATCACCGCGGGCATCCAGGCGGCGCTCGGCGGCGGCGTGCTGCCCGCCGGGATCTGTCCCAGTGCGGTGGCCGTCGCCGTCCGCCGCGCCGTCCTCGGGGCCAGCGACTGGCGCGACCACGACTGGCAGCTGGTCCACGAGGGCCCGCAGGAACCGGCGCTGCACATGGCGATCGACGAGGTGCTGCTGCGCGAGGTCGCGGCCGGGCGCCGCCCCGCGACGCTGCGGATCTGGGAATGGTCGGCACCCGCCGTGGTCATCGGCAGCTTCCAGTCGCTGCGGAACGAGGTCGATGTCGGCCAGGCCCGCCGCCTCGGCATCACCGTCGTGCGGCGGATCAGCGGCGGCGGCGCGATGTTCATCGAGCCAGAAAACACGATCACCTACTCGCTGTACGCGCCGGAATCGCTGGTCGCGGGCCTGTCGTTCGCGGACTCCTACGCGTTTCTTGACGACTGGGTGATCGCCGCGCTGACCGGGGATCTGGGCCTGGCCGCCTGGTACCAGCCGCTCAACGACATCGCCTCCAGCCAGGGCAAGATCGGCGGCGCCGCGCAGAAGCGGCTGGCGTCCGCTGTGCTCCACCACGTGACGATGGCCTACGACATGGACGCGCAGAAGCTGACGCGCGTGCTGCGCACCGGCCGGGAGAAGCTGTCCGGCAAGGGCATCCCGAGCGCGATCAAGCGGGTCGATCCGCTGCGGCGCCAGACCCGCCTGACCAGAGAGCAGGTCATCGGCGCGATGACCGGCTGCTTCCGCCGGCGGCACGGCCTCACCGACGGCGGGCTGGCGCCCGCGGAGCTGCGGGCGGCGGGAGAGCTGGCCCGGGCCAAGTTCACGTCCGGCGAGTGGACCGCCCGCCTCCCGTAGAACGGTCAGAGCGCCCTACTCGCGAGGCAGCCGCGTAACCGGGGCAGGAACCGGCCGCCGTCTGACTTCAGGCGACTCGCCGACGGCGGAGCTGACGCCACTCGTCCTCGGTCAGCCCGCCCCAGATCCCGTACTCCAGCCTGGTGGCCATTGCGAACACAAGGCACGCTCTTCGCACCGGGCAACGGGCGCAGATCTTCTTCGCTTCAGCGTGACGTTGCCGCCGCCGTGCGGAGCAGGCGGCGCTGAACCACTAGCCCGCCGCGCGGGGGTTCGGCGCCTCCGGGGCAGCGGGCCGGGAACTCGTGCGGAGCAGCAGGGCAGGCGTTACGGACAGGTTCCCCGCTGCGGCGAGCCCGGCCGCGGCGAGCAGTCCGCCGCCGGCCGCGAGCGCGGCGGGCTGTGTGGCGCCGAACCCGGCGGCCACCGCGGANNGCTGCGGCGAGGCGATGGTCGTAGAGGTCGGCGAACCCCAGCGGACTGCCTGAGGGGGTGGTGGCGATGCCGCGACCGCGCAGCACCGACCACAAGATGAACGGGACGACCTTGTGCGCGTGCCCGGCCAGGGCCTCCAGCAGCCAGCCGGCGAACGCGGTCACGGCCGCGGCGGCCAGCGCTATGCCCGCGTGGTGGTCGCGGGGCATGACCAGGGCCGCGGCGAGCCCGAGCCCGGCCCCGGCGATCAGGAAGCCCGCGGCGGTGGTGACGAACGCCAGGTGCAGGCCGCCCTTGCGGCGCCGGTGCCGGACGTGCGCGGCGAGCGACGTCAGGTGCGCGGCCAGTCCCGCGGCGAGGACGACGGCCCCGGTCCAGGCCAGCGGGGCCACGCTGGCCAGCAGACCGGGTGAGAGCAGCGTCACCCCGGCGGGGATCAGCCACACCGCGAGCCGCCCGGCCCGGTGCCGGCCGGGCACGTGGGCCAGGAAGAACATCGGCCACAGCTTTTCCGCCACCGCGACGTAGGTCAGCCCGAGCCAGGCGAACAGGCCGATGACCGCGTGCGCGAGCACGACATTGCCGGAAAGGTCGAACCAGTTCCCGCGCCGGTCGGCCACGTACGTCACACCGAAGCACGCCGTGGCCACGAACCCGGCCACTGCAAACCGCAGGCCGGTGATCGTGTGGCCCTTGCCACGCGCGTTCAGCGGGGCGGACAGGTTCACGACCAGCAGGGTGACCGCGATCGCGGCCAGGCCGCCGCCGGCCTCCACCACCGGTTCCTGCTGCGCGGCGATCCCGGACGGCAGCAGCCAGGCGGCGGGGTTGCCGGGGGCGGTGCCGAGCAGGGTGCCGTAATGCATGATCGCGAGCACAGCCGCGCCAGCCAGCAGGATGAAGGACAGGGCGGGGGCGGTCATCCGCGCCCACAGGCTCTCTCCGCCGGGGTTGCGGTCGAAGTAGCTGACGATCGCGGCGGAGGTGATGGCGAGCAGGATCATCACCCCCAGGCCGCCGGTAGCACCGCCGCCGAAGAACAGGCCGCTCATGGCCGGCCAACCGGTCACCGCGAAGAGGACGATGACTGCCAGGCCGCTGGCGCTCTGGGTGACCGAGGCGGCGCGGGGGGATGCTGTTGCGGCCGGTCCGGGACAAGATGGCGGGCAGGACGCCCTCCCGGGACAGCGCGAACATGTACCGCCAGGTCACGTTGTGATACGACAAGGCGGCGGCGAACAAGCTGGTGATGAACAGAAGCTGGGCGGACTGAGCCAGCGCGCTGTTGCCGGCCAGGTCGAACAGCAGCCCCGGCCCCTGGCTCGCGGCTGCGGCCGCCACATGGGAGCGGCCGGCGTGCGCGGCCATCGCCCACGCCGCGCTGGCATACAGCACCCCGATCGCCGCCAGGGCGGTGTAGGTGGCGGCCGGGATGGTCCGCCCCGGGTTCTTCGCCTCCTCGCTCAAGACTGGGGACTGCTCAAAGCCGACGAAGCTCAGCCCAGCGATCACGGCGAGCACGCCAAGGGTCCCGGCCCCGCCCGTGGTGACGGTGGCCGGGGACAGCGCCCCCAGATCCAGGTGCCCGCCCGCGGGCCGGGCCAGCCCACCGATGGTCTCGGCCACGACGATGAGGATCTCGATGGCGGTCAGCACGCCCAGCACGCGGCCAGTGATCTCCACCCGGGCCAGGCCCAGGCCAGTGACCAGCGCCCACGCGATCAGCGCCCACGCCCACCACGGCCAGTCCAGGTGCAGGTGGGCGGCGGCTTCGGCCTGCACCGACGGCCCGATCGCCCCGTAGGCGGCCACCTGGAAGCTCTCGTAGGCCACCAGGGCCATCAGCGCCGAGGCGACCCCGGCAGTCTTGCCCAGGCCAGCGCTCACGAAGGCATCTGGGGGTGGCACATGTTCGGGCCGGCGTTGCGGATCCTCCGGGCCATCGCCACATATCCCGCGGTGAACAAGACCAAGACGGCAGCGACCGCGATGACCGCGAACGGGATGCCGGTCAGCCCGGTGACCGCATACGCGGTCGGGATCACCCCGGCGCACACGGTCATCGGGGCAATGGACGCCAAAATGAAGGCAAGCACGGAGGGGATACCGACCCGGTCGCGGGCCAGTGCCCGCGACATGGCGCTGGGCTTGCTGCCGACGGCATGCGTTCTGGACATCAGATCACTCCTTGCTGATGACTGGCTGTTCCGGACGAGCGGACGGGGTTCATACACGGTGGGCGAGCAGGGCGGCGTCGACGGCCGCCTGGATTTGGGCAATTAGCTCTCGCAGCACAGGGTCGAGTTGGGCCACCGCCTGACCGGTGCTGCGCCCGGCCCGGGCCGGGGTGTATTGCGCGAGCCGGAAGCCCAGCCCACACGCGCTGACCAGCCCGGCCAGCACCGCGTTGTGGGCGGTCAGAGGCTGCGAGCAATCCAGGGCGGCCCGGACCCGTAGCAGGGGTGAGAACGCGCTGTCGCCATCTACCGGTACCCACCGCCTGCCGCGCCACCGGCCGCCGGCCCGGGTCAGGTATCCAGCACCTTCCAGACGGCGTGCGACGTCTTCGGCAGCGGTGCGTCCCAGGAACAACAGCCAGTCCCGGACCGGATGGTGCTCGTGTTCGCTGGCCAGCAGGCCGAGAAGACGACCCGTTAACCCTTCCCCGGGCACGGTGTGGCCGGCCAGGACGACCTCTTCGTGCCACAGGCTGATGTGCCCGGCGAGCATCAGCTCGGACAGGAGCCCACCGGCCAGGCCCAGGCCGAGGGCGCGGGGCTGAACATACGGCTTGCCGGTGATCTCGTGGTGGGCCACCAGGTAGAGGTCGTCAGCAACACGGCCCGTGCCACTCAGCCCGGCCATGGGTCCTCCCCGGCCACCCGGCCGCTGCCCTGCGTGGTGCCGCTCATGCTGGCGCCACCGTCACGAAGCTCGGCCCAGACGGCTTTCGTGGTGCCGCGCTGGTGGATCGCATGCCAGCCCCACCGGCTGCTGAGCGCTTCGACAAGCAGCAGGCCCCGGCCGCCCTCGGTATCCCCGGCCGGGCCGAGCCGTCGCGGCGGATCGGGGCTTGAGTCACCCACCGTGATCAGGGTTCGCGAGTAGTCCGACTGGACCCACAGCCGCACCGGGTAAACGGAGCCGATGGATCGTGTGGCGGTTATAGCGTTGGTCGTCAATTCGGAGGCGATCAGCTCGGCCGTCTCGCTGAGAGCGTCAAGGTCCCACTCGGCAACCACCAGCCGGGCATGGAGACGGGCACAGGGCACAGCGCTTGGCAGTGCTGCGAGTTCCAGGTACGACTGGAGCGGCCAGCCCTGCCTGGATGGGGAGACGGCGTGCTCCCGGCTATCGGGCCTGGAAGCCTCTCGCGCTGCCGCCAGATGACATGGCGGCCTCATGACTGCCCCTCCACCGACCGCAGCACTGCGGCGATCTTGTCGGCAACCGTCCCTAGATCACCAACCGGGCCGATCGGTTGCTGCCACGGCCAGCGGTAGCACCAAGCGTTGTCGCCGCCCCGGTCGCATAGCACCCGCTCGGTTAACTGCGGGGTGTCCGGGTTAGCAGCCTTCACGTGCGGTCGTCTGCCGCTGGTGACTACCTGGGCGGTCAACCCGCGCTGGGCAAGCTCCGCTGCCAGGCGCTCAAGATGGGTGACTTCCTCGCTCTGCTGCACGAGGCCAGGAGGCTACGCTGCGGGTACTCCACGAATTGCACCGCTGTGAAACCGTTTCAGGACGAAGCGTGACCG
>DPMS01000200.1 GCA_003541285.1 Actinomycetota bacterium | reverse complement strand
AACCTGTCCTCGCCGATCTTCTGGGACTTCGTCGCGGTCGCGACGTACACGGTCGCCTCGATCGTCTTTTTCACCCTGCCCCTGGTACCCGACACGGCGATCATGCGCGCCGGGCACGCCAAGCTGCTGGGCCGCCGGACCCGCCTGTACGCGGCACTCTCGCAAGGCTGGGTGGGGGCACCACGCCAGCGGCGCGTCCTGCACGGCGCCCTCGGCCTCATCTCCATCATGATCATCCCGCTGGCGGTATCGGTGCACTCCGTGCTCTCCTGGGCCTTCGCCCTCGTCAGCCGGCCGTGGTGGCACGAAAGCATCTGGGCGCCTTACTTCGTTGTTGCCGCGCTCTACTCCGGCGTGGCCTTGGTGATCCTCGTTGCCGCCGGCTTCCGCCGCGCATACCACCTTGAGGCGTTCATCACCGAACGGCACTTCACGCGGCTCGGATTCATCCTGGCCGCCTTCGCTGCCGCCTACCTATATCTCACCTTCGCCGACATCCTCCCCGGCGCGTACGTCGGCGAACCCGACACCGCAGCGGTATTCCACGCACTGCTCACCGGCCACTTCGCCGCCTATTTCTGGATCTTCGTCGCCGGCGGCGGCCTGCTGCCGCTGCTGCTGGTCGCGCTGCCGCGGACCAGGAACATCACCGGCATCGTCACCGCCGCCGCCCTCATCGTCCCGGCAATGTGGCTCAAACGCATGCTCATGGTCGTCGACCCAGCCACCTACAACCGCGTCACCGGCACATTCGGCACCTACCACTTCACCTGGATCTCCGTCACAGTCACCCTCGCCGGCCTGGCCGCGGTTCCGCTGCTGCTCATGCTGCTCTTCCGCGTCGTGCCGTTGCTGTCCATCGACGAGATCGAGCAAGCCCAAAGCGCTCACGCTGAGCCCGGCACCGGGCACGGCCCCCGAGCCGGCCAACCAGCCGGAAGATCAGAGGCCACGAGCGACGCCGTCACACGGATTCGCCGACGCCCGCATCGCCTCTTCCGCGCCACCCGCGCGACCAGTGCCGTACTCCTGATCCTGGTCGGCCTGGGAATCGTCGCCATCCACAGCGCGACTCACGCCGGCGCGGCAACCCGGAAGCCCCCGCCTGCGGCCATCAATATCACCGCAAC
Organism: Actinomycetota bacterium; assembly: GCA_003541285.1. Lineage (GTDB taxonomy): Bacteria > Actinomycetota > Actinomycetes > Streptosporangiales > Streptosporangiaceae > UBA9676. The sequence continues at coordinate 1,777 of DPMS01000200.1, read as the reverse complement.
CGGGACTGGCGGCGCACTGCACCTCACCGCAACCCTCACCGGGCCCGGCCACCAGCCACTAGCCAAGGCGACGGTGCAATTCCTGCAATTCACCACCGAGTTCGGACCCCAAGGCCAGCTGGTCCCACTGGGATCGGCGACCACCAACACGGGCGGGGCCGCGCGACTCACCTATCACCCCACCGTCACCGGCGCGCAGAGGTTCGCCGCCAGATACACCGGCGGGCCCACCGCGGGACCAGCCACGGCAAACACCACGATCACCGTCACCACCGCGCACTCCGCCTACCAGCCTGCCCCGCAAAAACCGCTGGCCAGCGTGGGAAAGGCCACCGTCGCCGTGCTCCTGACGATCGTGGCGCTGGTTTGGGTGACTCTAGCCCTGCAGGTCACCCGAGTCCGCCGCGCCTGCCGCGCCAGTGGGCATGACTCGCTGTAACAGACATCCATCATCAGGGGTTCGTTGTTGGCGAGCCAGCATGGGACATCCCGCGGCGTCACCGGGCGACGCGAGTACTTCTTCCCATGCGCGGACGCGGGTAAGTGCCTGCGTCAAGAGGACTTCGGACCCGGCCACAATGAACAGGGCAACCTGACATGACCGGCCACAAGCTGAAGGGAGAAGCCGTGCGCCGCCGCATCCCCGTCTGCGGACCGGCCACCTTCGTCGTGCTCAAGGCGCTGGCATTCGCCAACCGCGGTGGGCGTGGACGCGGCCTTTCGCCGCCGCGTTTCCCGCAGCGGTGAGCCCGGGCGGCGCCAGGCGCACCCAGCGTGTAGGCAAGCTCACATCCTTTCTTTCGCTCCCGGCCTCGCTCTTTTGTCTAGTATTAGGTAGAAATACAGAGGGGCAGGGAACCACGCCTGCTGGCGCGCCAGGACCGGCGAGGAGGCAACCGTCATGACCATCACCGGGACCGAGGCCCTCGAGGCCATGTTCTCGCATCACCGGGCGCTCGATGAGCAACTCAAGGCCCGGGTGGCAGCCCTGACCCGGGCGGTAGCGGCGAGCAGCGCGCATGACCAGGCGGCCGCCGACCTGGTCGCCTACCTGGCCAGTGAGGTGCTGCCCCACGCAGAGGCCGAGGAGCACACCATCTACGAGGCCGCCGCACGGGGCGAACTGGCAGGCACTGTCAGCGAGATGATCGCTGAGCACCGCGGCCTCTCCACGGCCATCGAACGGCTGGCCAGCGCGCCGGATGGCCAGGCTGCGGCTAGAGCGGCCGAGGGCATCGCCGCCCTGTTCTCCAGCCACGTGGCGAAGGAGAACGACATCCTGCTCCCAGCGCTGGCCAGCCGGGACGACGTGGACCTCGCGGCGCTGCTGGCCCAGATGCACCGCAACATGGAGGAAGCCAGGAAGGCCACGCCCGCCGGAGACTCAACCGCCAGCGACCCGCAAGCCACCGTGCTGTCGCTGCTCCTGGACGCGACGGCTCATCTGGCCCGGGCCGGCGAGGCAGACAGGGCGTGCCGTCTCGCAGCCTCGGCCTGGGCGGCGCTGCATGACACGCGGCCCGACCTGGCGGTCAAAGTGACCACCGCGCTGCACCGGCTGACCCGGCTGGGCTCGCTCGTGCTCACGCCCGCCAAGCACGACGGCGGCAGCCGCGAGCAGCCAGCCGACCCAGACCTTGATGTCCGGGCACTCGCCCCGGCGCAGCGGCACGAGACGATCTTCGCGGCCTATCATGCCCTGACTCCCGGGGCGGGCTTCGTGCTTGTCAACGACCACGACCCCAGGCCGCTGCGCTACCAGTTCGAGGCCGAGCAC
>DPMS01000204.1 GCA_003541285.1 Actinomycetota bacterium | reverse complement strand
GCGCCGGGCGGATCGTCCGCCGCGCCGCCCGCCGCGCCGGGATCACCAAGGCGGTCGGGCCGCACACCCTGCGGCATGCGTTCATCACCGCCGCCCTGGACGCCGGGGTTCCGCTGCGCGACGTGCAGGAAGCCGCTTCCCCACGCTGACCCGCGCACCACCATGCGCTATGACCGGGCCCGCACCTCCCTGGACCGCCACGCCACATACATCGTCGCCGCCTACGTCGCCGGCGCCGCCCGGTAGACACAGACGGCAGTGCACGCCTCCGCCTGGCCGATTCCCGGTCAGGCGGACCAGCACCGGCCGTGGCGGCGAACTCGCGCAGGAACCGCCGATCTGCGCCGCTTTCTGATCTTGTTGCGTGAACTCTGTTCTGGCGCCGAACGGGGCAATCTGTGCGTCATACAAGCGTGGCCCGCCGAAGTGGAACGCTCGGCCTGTGAGCGAATGGGTTTTGTTCGTGCACCCTCCGCATGGCGACTTTATCGCCACGATGAGCGGAGCGGGAGCTTTCGAGGCGCACGCCTCCAGACGGTGCGGGCTGCTGGACGACGGTGTGCTGATCGCGGCGGGCTCGTGCCTGGGTCCGGCAAGCACCGGGATCGCGATCTTCGAGGCGCCCAGCGAGGAGGCGGAGCGGCTCGTCGCGGTAAAGCCGGTGACCAGCGGCAGCCCCGTTCCGGTGCGGCGGCTGATAACGCTTTTGCGGCCCGCCCCGGTTGCGGCGAGACTGGCGTCATTCCCGATGCGCGGAGGTCCGGATGACGAGCGAGGTCTGGGTGGGCGCCGGGATACGCCGGCACGCCCGCAGCGAACGGGCCCGGTGGCGGGTCATGTACGGCTATGTGCGGCCGCACCGGCTCGCGCTGCTGGCAGGCGCGGGCCTTAGCCTGCTCACCGCGGCCACCGGGCTGGCCCTTCCGCTGGTCGTCCGGGCCCTGATCGGCGACCTGGGCAACCATCGCGCCGTGACCCCTGTGCTGCTGCTGATGACGGCTCTGGTAACAGCCAACGCCGCGCTGGGCGCGCTGGGCAGCTATGTGTTGCGGCGGACCGCCGAGTCCGTGGTGCTGGCCGCACGGCGCCGGCTGGTCGACCGCCTGCTCGGGCTCACCATCGGCGGCCTGGACCGCGCTGAGCCGGGTGACTTGATGTCCCGCGTCACCTCGGACACAACGTTGCTGCGCGATGTCACCACCAACTCGGTCGTGGGCGTGGTCACAGGCAGCCTCACCCTCGTCGCGACGCTGGTCCTGATGGGCCTGATGGACGTCGTGCTGCTCGGGATCACCATCGGCGTGTTCAGCGCGACGGCGCTGGTCATCGGCGTCGTGGTACCCAGGATCGGCCGCGCCGCGCGCCAGGCGCAGAACTCGGTGGGCGTGATGGGCGCGGCGCTAGAACGAATGCTGGGCGCGTTCCGCACCATCAAGGCATCCGGCGCCGAAGGCCGCGAGGGCGAACGCATCCACGCCGCCGCCCGCGCCGCGTGGCGGGCCGACATCCGGGCCGCCAAATGGCAGGCAATCGCCGGAAACACCGCGGGCCTGTCCGTTCAGTGCGCCTTCCTGGCCATCCTCGCGGTCGGTGGCGCCCGGGTCACCTCCGGGGCGATCAGCGTGGGCACCCTGGTCGCGTTCCTGCTGTACATCTTCTACCTGATGATGCCCATCCAGTTGCTGGAGGAAGCCGCGAGCCAGTATCAGGTCGCGGCCGCCGCGGTGGCGAGAATTCAAGAGGCCGAACGCCTGCCGGTAGAACCCGCCGACCCGCCCGCGAGCCTGCCTCGTCATGGCGCGGCCGCCACCGCCCGGCCCGCTGGCTCAGGCCAGGCAGTCGGCGTGGTACCCATTCCGCCCGCCTCCGTCACGTTCGAGCAGGTACGGTTCCGATACCGGCCGGACATGCCCGAAGTCCACCATGGCGTCAGCTTCACCATCCCGCCGCGGGGGATGACCGCGTTCGTCGGCCCATCCGGGGCGGGAAAGACCACGGTCTTCTCGCTCATCGAACGTTTCTACGAACCGCAGGCCGGCCAGGTCCTGGTTGACGGCACCGAGGTGCGCGACTGGCCGATCTCCCAGTTGCGGGCCGCGATTGGCTACGTGGAGCAGGACGCCCCGGTGCTGTCCGGCTCGCTGCGGGAGAACCTCCTGCTCGGCGCGCCAGAGGCGAGCAAGGCAGAGATCGCCGAAATGCTGCGGATCACCAGGCTCACCGGCCTGGTGGCGCGCCTGCCCGACGGGCTAGAGACGGCGGTCGGGCACCGGGGCACGAGGCTGTCGGGGGGCGAACGCCAGCGGGTGGCCATCGGGCGGGCGCTGCTGCGCCGCCCGCGGCTGCTGCTCCTGGATGAGGCCACGTCGCAACTGGACGCGCTCAACGAGGCGGCCCTGCGCGAGACCGTCGCGGAGACGGCGCTGTTCACCACGGTGCTCGTCGTCGCGCACCGGCTGTCCACGGTGACCATGGCCGACCGCATCATCGTCATGGACGCGGGCCAGGTCAAGGCCGCGGGCACACACGCCGAACTCGTGGCCGCCGACCCGCTCTACGCCGAACTGGCCGCGACCCAGTTCCTCGCCAGCGTGGACGCCTGAGCCGAGGCGAATTTCCAGCGGCGCATCCAACTGCACGCACACGGAACGATCTATGGCGGCTAG
>DPMS01000202.1 GCA_003541285.1 Actinomycetota bacterium | reverse complement strand
TGCATCGCTGCCAGTGCACACCCGGCCGGGCGCCGCATTGACGATCTTGATGCGTTCTTAACACCCCGGACGCCGATCTTGACAGGCCGCTGACACGGTGCTCCGCGGCGCCGTACCTGGCCGCGTCAGCGGCCTGGCTGACCAGCGCCGGGGAGGGGCATCAGCCGCACCCGCCCAAGGGTCCTGGGTAGGTCCGCCAGCAGCCCTCCGGCAGCGGATCCCTACCTGGGGCAGGGGTTCGCGACGATCTGGCGGAAGTTGTTGATCCGGCTGATGGTCGAGCCTCCGCCGCCGAACGCGAGGTAGGTGCTGGTCAGCAGCGGCCCGGCCCGTACTGGGCATTCTTGCCGAAGTCCGGGGTCGCGCCGGGGAGCTTACCGCCCAGGCCGGGCGGGCCCGCGCTTGGCCCCGATCCCTCCATGTTCCCTGACGGGCAGGTGGCCGGGTTGTTGGAGCTGTCCAGGCCGAACGGGGTGGCCGGGATCGGTGCCGGGCCGTTGCAGAACTGGAAGTGCCCGATCTCGTCGGAGAAAGCGACGTTGTAGGTGTGCGCCGCCCAGATGACCCGGGTCTGCTCGGAGGTGGTGGGGCACATCGGGTGGAAGTTGTATGGGATGTTGACGCAGCTGGTCCCGGCCGGGTCGTACTTGACCTGGCCGAACCCGTTGGCCGCACTGGCGGTCATCGAGCCGGTCTGCCCACCGCCCGATGGGAGCCCGCGAATTACAGAGTTGCAAAGCTGACTGATGCGCCACGGCCTGAAGCGTTAGCATTTCCTGCACATTGCTTCCGTCCCAGAGGTGATACCGGACCGTAGCTCTCCATCCCCCAGGCCCCGTCGGCAGCAGTCCCGCGGGCACCCATGGCCAGGAAGAATGCCCCCTCAAGGAAGGTCTCACGGTGCGTGATCACATCCTCCGCGGTGCTGTGGTCATGGGTGTTGTGGCAGGGGCGCTTGGGGGCGGCGGGCTGAGCGCAGCGGCGCACGCGCCCGCCCGTCCGGTTCCGCAGATGGTCAGGCTCCACCACCACGGGAAGCACCAGGCCTTCGCCCGCCCAGCGATCATGCCCCCCCGGCACCAGCGGGCCACCCGGGCCAGCACGACGGGGAATCTGGCCTACCACGGCGGCTCCGTGCAATCGGCCCCGAGCGTCTTCATCCTCTTCTGGGGTTCCTGGTGGAGGAGTTCGTGTTCCCCCAGCGCCGGCAACGGTGCGGCCGATGAGGAGTATCTGTACAGCTATTTCCACGCGCTCGGCGGCCCCGGCGACGGCTGGTCCCCGATCAGTTCCCAGTACTCCGACAAGACCGGCGATGTCCCGGCGTTCCCCCGGCCGATCTGGGGCGGATGGGCTGCCGACTGCGGTGACCCGCCGCAGTCGGCGACCGCTCAGCAGGTCAGCGACGAGGCGAACGCCTACGCCCGGTACCTGTCCGCGCACGGGACGGCGGTCGGCGCGAACACGCAGATCATCGTGGTCAGCCCGTCCGGTACCAATCCCGGCGGGGGGTTCGGCACCAGCTACTGCGCCTGGCACAGCTCGGCGGCGACGTCCAGCGGCGCGAGCTTCTCGCTCATCAACCTGCCGTACCTGCCTGACCAGGGAGGTAATTGCGGTGCCGGGTCGGTGCACGGCAGCCTTGACGCCTGGTCGATCGTCGGTGGCCGCGAGTTCGCCGAGTCGGTCACCAACCCGTTCGGCAATGGCTGGAGTGACTCCGCGGGCAACCAGATCGGCAGCAAGTGTGACTGGGTCGGCCTCTTCACCGAAACGATGGGCGGGAACTCCTACGCACAGCAGTCCCTCTGGGACAACCACACGGGAGCATGCAAGGACACGACGACGATCCGCGACACGGTCACCGTCGGCGCGATCCCCACCCAGACAACGGCCATCGGCACCCCCGTCAGCGTTCAGGTCAAGGCCAGTTCCAGCAAGAGGTTCAGCCTGCGTTACTCCGCGACGAGGCTGCCGTCCGGCCTGTCCGTCTCCGCTACCGGGATGATCTCGGGGAAGCCGGTGTGGCCTGGAGATTTCACGGTGTCGGCCAAGGTCACCGATGCCACCTCGGCAGTCGGCCACGCCGTCTTCTCCTGGCGGGTCCTGCCACCGGCCGCGGCGATCAAGAGTCACCTGCACCCGGCCCACTGCGTTACCGACCACCTGGCCAGGCTTGCCAAGGGCACAGCAGTCAACATGGAGGGCTGTAACGGCACCCTGGCGCAGCGATGGGCCGGGTGGCCCAACCACTCGCTGCACCGTTACGGTGGCCCCGCCCACATCAACACCGCCAGGTGCGTGACCATCGCCGGGTCCAAGACCGCAAACCGCACCAAGATCAACCTGGCGCCCTGCTCGGGTACCTGGAGCCAGGTCTGGACCTACCGGCGCACGAGCCACGAATGGGTCAACCCGCAGACGGGCAAGTGCCTGACCGACCCGGCCGGGAAACTGGCCAATGGGACCCAGCTGGTGCTGGGCACCTGCACCGGCACTTCCGCGCAGGAGTGGACGAACGTCTGAGCCGCCGCGGCGGGACTCGGCAGGTAAACCGCGCCGCCGGCCAGGGCTGAGCCGCACCCGGCGGTACCACGCGATCGTGGTGAACACCACCGCCAGCAGGATCTGCAGCCCCATGTCCAGCAGCCAGGTGCCCGGCTTGTGTGCCCACAGCGGATCGGGCTTGGTCCCGGGGGACGGCGGGCTGATCTTGGTCAGGCTGACGGTGGAAGCAGTCGCCGAGAAGCCCCAGCGTGACGGCGCCAGCCAGGACAGCTGGTTCAGCCCGCCTTCCCGTTCAGCGGCAAAACGCCTCCCGAGAGGATGACCTGCGCCATCGCCAGCAGGACCAGCAGCGGCATGGTTTTCTCGGAGGTGCTGACCGCTGCCGACACCAGCAGCCCCAGCGCCATCGACGCGATGGACAGCACCACGATGGCCAGCACCAGTTCGAGGTAGGGCGCCGACTTCAGGAAGGCACCCTGAGAGGGCAGCGGGCGGCCCGTCAGGCCCAGCACCACCAGCACCAGCGCCTGCAGGCCGCTGATCAGCCCGAGAACAGCCAGCTTGGAACTGAGGTAGGCGCCGACCGACAGGCCGGCGGCGCGTTCCCTCCGGTAGATGGCCCGCTCCTTGACCAGTTCCCGGACCGAGTTGGCTGACCCGACGAAACACGCCCCGATGATCAGGATGAGAAGCAGCGACTGGGCATCCGCGTTGGTGCCAGGCTTGCCACCCAGGCCCTCCGGGGCGGGCACCGCCCGGATGAGCAGCCCGACCACGATCGGCATGATCGCCAGCACGGCGAGGTAGTTGCGGTCGGAGGCGATCACCGCGAGGTAGCGCCGGACCAGTGTGCTCAGCTGCGCCCACCAGCTACGCGGCGCCGGCGGGGGCTCAGGCGGCTCCGGCGGCTCCCCGGCCACCCCGCTGGCCACGCCGGTGGCCAGGTACTGCGCGTAGGACGGCGAGCGCTGGAACTCCGCCGCCCAGTCCCGGTCGGGTTCGGCGTCGAATGCCTGGAACACCTCGGCCCACCCGGCCTTGCCGAAGTAGCGCAGCCCCTCACCGGGCGGGCCATAGAAGGCCAGCCGGCCACCGGGGACCAGGACCAGCAGCCGGTCGCACACATCCAGGTTGGCGACGCTGTGAGTGACCACGATGACCGTACGGCCATCCCTGGCGAGCCCGGACATCATTTCCATGACCGACTTGTCCAGCCCCGGATCCAGCCCTGAGGTGGGCTCGTCGAGGAAGAGCAGGGAGGGCTTCGTCAGCAGTTCCAGCGCGACGTTCACCCGCTTCTGCTGGCCGCCGGACAGCGAGCCGGCCCGGGTCTGGGCATGCGCTGTGAGCCCCAGTTCGGCGAGAACTTCATCAACCCGCCGGTTCCGCTCCTGCGGCGAGGTGTCCCCGGGAAACCGCAATTCCGCCGCATAACGAAGTGCGCGCTGTGCGGAAAGTTGCGTATGCAAAATGTTTTCCTGCGGGACCAGGCCTATGCGGTGGCGCAGCTCGGGATAGAAGGCATAGAGATCGCGATCGTCGTGGAGAACCGCTCCCTCATCCGCGGGCCGGATTCCGGTGAGCGCGCCGAGCAGTGTTGTCTTACCAGCGCCGCTGGGCCCGATAATCGCGACCAGGCAGCGCTCAGCGATCGGGAAACTCACGTGATCGAGCAGCACCTTGCCGCCGCTTATGCGCACAGTCAGGTCCTGTACGGTCAGGCTTACATCACCCTCATCGATGAATTCCCGCAATTCATCACCGACGAGCCGGAACGTGGCACGCCCGATCGCCACCACATCCTGCTCGGTCATGCGTGCGGACGACACCCGCTGGCCGTTGACGAACGTTCCGTTGTGGCTGTCCAGATCGACGATTTCGTAGTGCCCGCCACCGGTGTGGCGCAGTTCCGCATGGTGGCGGGAGACGCCGAGGTCCGCGATGACCAGGTCGTTGTCGGGGGCTCGTCCGATGCGCATGACCTGGGCCGGGGCCCGCATCACTGCGGTTGGCGGACGGTGGATGCCCATACCCGGCGGGGGCGGCACGGCGGGTGCCGGGGCTCCGGTCAGTTCACAGGACACCAGCGGCCCGGTATCGGGATCGCCCAGCCTCAGTTCGCAGTCGGCGTCGATCTCGATCCGCTCCCGGCGATCTGGGCCCAGATATATCCCGTTCGTGCTGCCAGCATCCTCGAGAATCCAGGAGTCCTGATCCAGATGCAGATCCGCGTGATGCCAGAAACCCGTGAATCGCTGATCGCTATGTCACACGCTGGATCGCGGCCAAGGCTATATGACAGTCCCGGATGTAGACTGCGCACGGATCCCTGAGTCTTCACAACGAGTTCCGGCACATCCGGGGCCTGCCGGACATGCTTGCTCATCTAGTAATTCTTGGTCGATTCATGCCACGGTAAACTATCCAGGATTAATCTCTTCGGATAACCGGGCCATGCGGTAACGGGGGTATTACACCGGTGAGTCCGGAAATTTGGTATTTCACCCAGCGATGGCGGTGCGGGCGGCCGGTGCTGCCCGGTACCGGAACGGGCGGACGAGCGCTGGAGGCGTTGTGAGTGACCAGGCCCCGTGGGGAACGCGGGACTTCCCCATCGGTTCGCAGGTCGCCGGTTACCGGCTGGAAGCGGTGATCGGCCGCGGCGGGATGGCCGTCGTCTACCTCGCCCACGATCCCCGGCTGGACCGGCGCGTAGCGCTCAAGATCCTCGCTCCCGGGCTTGCCAGCGACGAAGGATTCCGGCAGCGGTTCATCCGCGAGTCACGCGCAGCGGCCGCCGTCGATCACCCGCACATCATCCCGGTTTTCGAAGCGGGCCAGGCAGACGGGATCCTGTTCATCGCGATGCGCTATGTGGAGAGTCGCGACGTGCGGGCACTCCTGGACCAGCATGGCCCGCTGCCGGTAGCGCGGGTCGCCGGCATCATCACCCAGGTGGCGTCGGCACTGGACGCCGCGCACGACCGCGGCCTGGTGCACCGGGACGTCAAGCCCGCGAACATCCTGCTCGACACCCGGCCGGGCCGGGGCGACCACGCGTACCTGTCGGACTTCGGGCTCAGCAAGGGCGCCGTCGCCTCGCCGCCCGTGCACACCCAATCCGGGCAGTTCGTCGGAACCCCC
>DPMS01000580.1 GCA_003541285.1 Actinomycetota bacterium | reverse complement strand
TGACGATGTGCAAGAGGTCATCGGTCCGGAGATCGCAGGTTCTGCGATCGCCAGCGTCGCACGCTGCGCGCGGCAATGATCCGCGGAGAACCGGCCGCCGTCACTGCGGGTGCTGCGGACATTAGGCTGGCAGTCGATGGTGACACGCGCGCCTTGGTCGCCCTGGAATCTGCGGGACCACGGCGTGGACAGCAAGCACTCGATGGTGGTTTCCGGGGCCAGTCCAGCTACCGCACATGCCGACGAGTGCGCATTGGCTCCGGAGTCGCGCGTTGCCCAATGAACGCGTCAGAGGGGCAGGAGGTCCTTGGCGAGGGCCTGCTTCACCCGCCACTGGCTATCAGAGGCCGTGGGCCAGGGGAACCCGCCGTTGCGGAAGACCCGGTTGAGGTAGGACACAAAGGGCATCGTCGTCTCGCCGATGAACAGCCCGTCGACGCAGGCGTCTGGGAGGATGATGCCGTAAGGCGGGCCGCCGCTGACGTTCTCCTTATGGAGCCTGTCCGGCGCAAGCGGTAGGACGAACGGGCCGGCCTCCGACTCTAGCCCCGGTCTTCGCGCCACGCTTCGAGCTCTCCTTCGAAGTAGTTGCGGATCGACGCGTTGGCGTAGCACGGACCCTCTAGCTCGATCACCAGCGGGTCAGCCGATGCCGACGTGGCCCACTGCGGGTGCGTGCCGACCAGCCAGACGTCTCCAACTAGCCGCACCCACGAAAGAAGGTCGTGGGCACGGGGCCGAAGCTTTCCTCCAGCCAATCTGCATGCTCTCCCGCCGCGACCGTCGGCGGGACGTGGGGCGTCGTAGGGTCTGCGCATCGTCGTTCGAGTGAAAGCGGTACCCCTCACTCGAGAGTCGTTCGACGATCACCTCGACGTTCTGACGCGCCCGTCGGGCCATCTCGTCGCAGACGAGCTGCGCCTCCTCGAAAAGGCCGGACTCCCGGACCGTGCTGCCGAGTTGACGCAACTCGTGCCAAACATGATCGCGCTGCCCCTCGCGGTAACGGTCAAGCCAATTCGACGACGCCACGTCAACGATCCTGCCGCATCGAGGCGCCATCATGCGGCGCTCGATCCGAACCTGCGCCGCAGCGGATGGCTGCCCGCGGTCGGGGAATCGACCGCACATGCCGCCGGTAGCGCGCAGTTGATCTCGCTGTTAGCGTCGGCCACGTGCAGGCCAGACAGCGCCCTTGCAGCGGCCCTCACCTAGAGGCTCATGTGGGCACGTGCCCGGTCGGCTAGGCCGTCCACCACCTGGGCGGCTGCCTGGGTCAATGCCTTGCCGGAGGGAGTTCCGGTCACAAACCAGGTTTCGCGGTCCTGTTCTTCGGCACTGGTAACGCCGTCGACCCCCCGCAGTGCGCTGCCTCGACCACCACCCCGCCGGGCCGGATCCAGGCGCCCTGCAACAGCCTTGGCCGGTCGACGGACGAGGGCGCAGTGCTCCGCCCTTCCACCTCGGCACCTGCCGTCGTATGCCCCATCCGGAGCAGCGCCCACGTCACGGGGAACGGCCCGCTGTGCGCGGCCACGCCCGAGGCGTGCTCGAGGACCACCAGCCCGCCCGCATCGGCCGACCCGGAGCCACTCGGGCCGCCCGAACCGCCTGGGCCGACCGACGTTGCCGACCCAGGGGCATTCGAGCCGCCCGGGAAGACCGTCGCCACGACGTCCGGCCCGTTCGCCGCCGCCCGGGTCCTCGCGTACGGGTTGTCCGTCGTGCCCCGGAGCGCGAGCCCGAGCGTCAGCGTCGCTGCCCCTGTCGCTATCGCGAGCAGCAGGAGGACCGCCTGGGCTGGCCGGTGACGGATGTCCTTGACCGCGAGGCGGCAGATGAGGAGGACCTTTCCCATCGGTCAGCCTCCCAGCCCGGCGAGGTCAGCGAGGTTCCCCCTGGTACCGCCCGTGAGCCTCGCCTCGTCGACGAAGGCCCCGTCGCGCATCGAGATCATCCGGTCGGCGGTGGCCGCGATCCGGGAGTCGTGGGTGACGATGATCAGGGTCTGCCCGGCCGTGTGCAGGCTCTCGAAGAGGCGGAGCAGCTCCAAGGTCGCCGCGCTGTCGAGGTTGCCGGTCGGCTCGTCGGCCATGACCACTACGGGCTCGTTGGCGAGTGCCCGGGCGATGGCAACCCGCTGCCGCTGGCCCCCGGACAGCGCGGCGGGCAGGAACGTGGCGCGGTCGGCCAGCCCGACCCGTTCCAGCAGCCCGGCGGCCAGCCGCCGGGCTGCGCGCGGCGAGCGCCCGGCCAGCAGCGCGGGCAGCTCGACGTTCTCCACCGCGGTCAGCTCGTCTATCAGGTGAAAGGCCTGGAACACGAACCCGACAGCGTCACGCCGCATCCGGGCCAGCGCCCTTTCGGTGAGCCGGTCCACGCGCTGCCCGGCCAGCCAGATCTCCCCGGCCGTGGGGCGGTCCAGCCCGCCAAGCAGGTGCAGCAGCGTCGACTTCCCACACCCGCTCGGCCCCATCACCGCCAGCGTCTCGCCCGGCGCGACGTCCAGGTCCACCCCGTCCACCGCGCGGACCAGGCTCGCCTCCCTGCCGTAGTCCTTGCGCAGCCCGCGGGCGCGCAGCACCCAGGTGCCTTCTATGTCCTTCATGGTCGGTCCTTCCAGCCGGTCCAGTTCCGCTCGCACGCCTCCAGCCAGCGCAGGTCCGCCTGAAGCCGGAGCGCGATGCCCTCCAGCAGCAGCGCCGCGTCCGAGCGATCCGGCGCGGCCATCGCCGCGCGCTGGGCATCCCGCAGCCGGCGCAGCAGTTCCCGGCGCTGCGCATCGATGATCGCCAGCGGGTCGGCGAGCCCGGCCGCCGCGGCCGCGATCAGCTTGAGATGAAACTCCGCCAGTCCCGGGCCGGGCCAGCTCACGTCCGCGATCCAGGCGGTGACCCGCTGCTGGCCGGCCGCGGTCAGCGCGTGCACCTTGCGGTCCGGCCGGTCCGGCAGGCCGGCCGCCCGCTCGCAGGTCACCAGGCCCGCCTTCTCCAGCCGCGACAGGGTGACGTAGATCTGCCCG
>DPMS01000594.1 GCA_003541285.1 Actinomycetota bacterium | reverse complement strand
GGTGGGCACCAGCAGGTAGTGCCGTTCCTTGCGGTCCGGCCAGGCCCGCGAGTCCAGTTCGGCCCAGTCGTCCCAGCGTTCCCTCGGCGGGAAGGAGGCCAGGTGAATGCCGCTCGGCCCCTGGTAGAAGGTCTCGCCGCGGGCGGTGACCGCCTGCCGGGCGGCGGACACCCGGGCGCCGAGAGCGTCCAGCGCGGCTTCGTTCACGGAAACCACCTCCTTCCTTTTCCCGCCCATCAGGCGAGCGGGACTGACTGGCCGGCCTGGACGTAGGCGTGCTCGTGGGCGAGCAGCCCGGCGAGCGCGAGCGGGGCGGCCGCCACCCCGATCCAGGGCGCGGCGACGGCGGCGGCGATCAGCACCAGGCCCGGCCAGAAGAACCGGGCGAATCTGCCGCGCACCATCTCCTGGGTGGCGAGGTGCGCGTGTGCGGTCACGTGCGGCAATGTGGTCTCGCCAGCCACCAGCAGCACATGGGCGGCAGCGGCGATGGCGAGAGTGATCTCAGTGGCGCCAGCCGCCCGGCCGGGGGCGAGCCAGGCCACGATGGGCAGCATCGCCGCCGCGCCGGCCAGCACTGCCTGGACCGCGAGGTGGGCGGGCAGGAGCGGGCTCTGCCACAGGTCGCGGGCCTTCGCCTGGGCGAACAGGTACGCGGTGTAGACCGCGGTCGCCAGTGCCAGCGGCAGCCCGAGCCCGGCCAGCACCTGCCGGGCGCCGGTGGCGCTGAGCAGGGCTGCCAGGAAGTACAGGGCCACCACGCCGCCGTAGCCGCCGATGATGAACGAGCCGCGCACCAGCCAGCTGCGCCAGTGATGCCTGGTGAAGATCAGGTAGAACCGCAGCGGATGCTTGAGGTCCCAGATCAGCAGCGCGCCGGTGATCGCCAGGAACGCCAGCGCGCTGACCGGCGCCGCCCAGCGGATCGCTGAATTGCCCCAGCCCAGATAGCCGAGGAAGGCGAGAAGCACAGGAACGCCGAACACGCCGGCCGCGATGCTCTTGGTCCAGGTGTAGAGGCTGACCCGCCACCCCCAGGGGGCGTGGTGGGGGATGTCGTAGGACAGCAGCGCGGCAGCCGAGGAGCTGGGATGGCCGGGGTGGCCGGAGGCGACGAGTTGCGGGTCCGGCGCGCCCTGGGTGGCCCAGGCGAACAGGCCGCCGTCGGGCCGCCGGGCGGCGAGCGGGTCCAGGGTGGCCTGGTGGGCGCCCTTGTAGTAGACGCCCGGCCGGGTTTCCTTCTCCGGCCGGCGCACCTGCACGGGCTGCCGCTCGACGATCTGGGCGACCGGTGAGGTGGGATCGTTCAGGTCGCCGACCAGGATCGCCTCGGTGGGGCAGACGGTGACGCAGGCCGGCTCCAGACCCATGTCCAGCCGGTGCGCGCACATGTTGCACTTCTCCGCCGAGTGATCCTCCGGATTGATGAAGATCGCGTCATAGGGGCAGGCGGCCATGCAGGCTTTGCAGCCGATGCAGATCCGTTTGTCGAAGTCGACGATCCCGTCCTCGCGGCGGAACATCGCCTGGGTCGGGCAGGCGGCGACGCAGGGCGCGTCGGTGCACTGGTTGCAGCGGGTCACCTGAAACGCGCGGCGGGCCTGGGGGAACACGCCGACGTCCACGGACTTGACATAGGTCCGGGTCACCCCGACCGGGACTTCGTTCTCGCTCTTGCAGGCCGTGGTGCAGGCGTGGCATCCGATGCACTTCGTCTGGTCGAGCACCTTCAGCCACCGGGTGGGCTGATTGCCTACTGGCGCCATGCTGGCGACGTTACGTTCGGTTACATCTGCCGAACAGCCGGGCAGTTCTTGTATCTGTTACAAAGGCTGCTTGTATGCGGGAGGGCGGGCCAGGGGCCCGCACGGCCGGTGCCGGTCAGCGGGGTATTCCGGCGCTGGGAATGGCGAAGCTCAGCACCAGCGCGACCACGGAGATCCCGGTGATGGTGAGCGTGATGAGCAGAAGCCGGCGGTCGTGCCTGGGGCCGGAGCCCGGCGTAATGGGAAGCCGGCCCAGCCACCAGGCGACGGCGGACAGGACCAGGATCGGCAGGCCGACCAGCGGGCGGAACTTGAGAATGGCACCCCCGACAGCCGCGAAGGAGATGGCCGTCCGCGTCCAGGCCAGTTCGGTCCGTTCGCGGGCCAGCCCTGGGTCGGCGTCCTCCATGTCCTCGGCGGGCGCTTGCTGCTTCAGGGTGCTCTCATTCAGTGAGCTCTCACCCCGGAAATCAGCGCGAGCACGGTCGCGACCAGGGCAATGGCCGCGATGGCGACCGCCAGGAGCTGGGGCAGCCGGGAGCGGTTCAGCGGCTGGCCCAGGCGCAGCGCCCGCTGGTTGCTCTTCCACTCAAAGTAGCTGGTCACTGAAACGGCACAGCCGAGCAGGATCAGCGGGGTACCGATGACATGGCGGCCCCAGGGCACCCCGGGGAAGGGCGGCAGCAACTGGACGATGGCCAGCCCGCCGACCACCAGGGCAAGCGAGGTGCGGCTCCAGGCCAGGAAGGTCCGCTCGTTGGCGAAGGTGAACCGGGCATCGGGTTCGGTGCCCTCCTCGTCCGCCGCCC
>DPMS01000832.1 GCA_003541285.1 Actinomycetota bacterium | reverse complement strand
GGGGCCAGGCTGGTCGCCATGCACCGCGGCCTGTACTGGCGCACCAGTCAGGGCCTGCAGCTGGACAGCGGCGCATTTGTCGCGGGCCTGGAACAGGCAGCCGGGACCACCGCGGAGGTGGTGGGCAAACCCGCCCCGGCCTTCTTCGCCGCCGCGCTAGCCCACCTGGGCGCCAGCGCCGCCGGCACGATGATGGTGGGCGACGACATCGAAAACGACGTGCTCGCCGCCCAGCGGCAGGGGCTCACCGGGGTGCTGGTCAAGACCGGCAAGTACCTGTCCCGCACTCTCCGCGCCGCCAGCGGCACACCCGACCACGTCCTCGAGTCCTTCGCCGGCCTGCCAGCACTACTGGACCAGCTGTCATAACCGCCGGGACCCGGCCAGGAGCCGCGATATTGACCGGCCCCGGCGGCTACCGCGCCACGGCTGGCTGCCAGCGCGCACATGCCGGGCTGAGAATGGGCAGGCAAGGCCGGCGCCAGTGTCAGGATGGGCGGGATGGCTGAGGTGAAAGGTACCCGCCAGGCATCGCCGGGTGGCGCGCAGGAGTCAGTGCTTGAGGCGGTCCTGGAGCGGGTGACGTATGCGAACGAGCAGACCGGTTACACGATCGCCCGGGTGGCGACCGAGCGCAGTGGCTCTGACCTGCTGACCGTGGTCGGGCCGCTGGCGGGCGCTCAGGTCGGTGAGAGCCTGCGGCTGAGCGGCCGGTGGACCTCCCATCCCCGGTATGGCCGGCAGTTCGAGGTGCGGTCCTATTCGACCGTGCTGCCAGCGACCATCCAGGGCATCCAGCGCTATCTGGGCTCGGGGCTGATCAAGGGCATCGGCCCGGTGAAGGCCGGGCGGATGGTGGCGCATTCGGCGCTACTGCCCGTGCAGCGGCGCCGGGCGGTAGCAGTCCGGAGCCGACCGTTACCACGCGGCGGACCGTGCCGCCAGGCAGGGCAAGCCATTCGCGCTGTTCATCTGGATTGCCGGGAGCCGGCGGCTGAGCCCGCTCAGTCGCTCCGCCCATGTCCAGCGGGACGGTTCCGGCAGGGACCCCAGTCCCAGCCGATGCCCAGCCGGGGTGCTGCCAAGGTCGTTCATGACCGTCGCTTTCACCGAGGTAGTCACAATTTAATGCCGGCGCACCCCAGGGAAGTGAGACGGCCAGCGCAATGCCCCGTAACACCCCATCAGCCACCCCCGCCGCGCTGCAGTTCGGCGGCCATCGCCGCGACAACTTCCGCGCCCTACGCTGGACTACCCGCCCACGCAACCCCCTCATGGCCCTGAGAAGACCGGCCGGGTCGCAGGCCCCGTGCAGATCACCCCGATCTGCACGCGCGGACTGGTGATCGCTGAGGACCCGCCAACCGCGCCGAACGGCGGTGAGGTGCGGGTGCACGTTTTCGGCTGCTGGTCACGTTCGGTGATGACCCGGGATCTGACTGGCCTGGGCATAGGGTTTCCGGTATGGCGAGGAAGGGTCCGACGGATCAGGACCGCGCTGAGGCTGTTCGCCGGTTCTTGTCCGGCCTGGGGCGAGGCGATGACGTGTTCGCGCTGGCGGCTGCGATCGAGGAGCTGCATCCTCGTCACGACACGTTTCCAGGCGAGGTGTTCATGCGCCTGTCGGCCGACGCGCTCCAGGTGGCCGGCGTCGGGCCGGGCGACCCTATCCCCTATGAGGGATTGCGCGAGAGCCACCTGGGCGAGTGCAAGTTCCGGGGGCGGGAGAACCGCAAGATCCAGTTCGCGATCCTGGCCAGTGCGTCAGCCCGAGGCGGCATCGAGCCAGATCTGCTCGACGAGGTGGCCTGGTGGCAGACTGACGACTTCTGGTGGTACGCATTGGCTGCTGCGGTTGCTGTGATCCGCGCTTGCGCCAGCAGGATGCATCTATCGGTGCCGGCCTTCGTCCAGCAGTTGCCAGCGCGGTGGAAGAGCACCCTGCAGCCGGGTGGTGCAGGGCCAGGCGAGCCTTGACGACGGTACCGCTGTTGCCGCAGCCTTCGCGTCTTCCGCCCCGCTGCTGGCGGCGGGCCGGACCGTGCGGGCAGGGCAGGTGAGCAGGTGATGGCCGATTCGCTGCGGGACCGGGTGATCGCGGCGTGCACTGCTAAGCCGGGATCGGTGGAGGACTACCCGTTCGGCGATGAGGTGGCGGTGCTCAAGGTCGCCGGCAAAATGTTCGCGCTGGTGACATTGGGCCCGGCACCCGGCAGCGTCAGCCTCAAATGCGACCCGGATCTCGCGGTCGGCCTGCGCCGCCGGTATGCCGCGATCACCGCGGGCTACCACCTCAACAAGCGGCATTGGAACACAGTCACGCTAGACGGCTCGGTGCCCGAGGACGAGCTTCTTGACCTGATCGGCCATTCCTACGAGCTGGTGGTGGCCAGCCTGTCTAGAGCCGGACGCGACACGCTGAACAGCTGACCGGCAGTCCGCTGCCGCAGTGAGACGCCGCCAACCAGGACAGCGCCGCTGCGCAGAACAACCAACTCTGGCGCGGGCCCGGACCACAATGCCCGCATCAGGAGGACGCCAATTAGGCGAGTCGGCGCGCACTTTCGGAGCGTCCTGACGCTGGGCACATCGGTACCGACGCCAGTGAATGGTGTTCGGGCAAGGAACTCGTCGATGAGTTGGCCGCCGGTGCTGACGGCGATGTCCAGGCGGTAGCAGGCGAGGCCTGCGTCCATGTTCTGGGGGATGTCGCGTGGGTTGAGGGCCCGGGCGTTTCACGAATCCCCGCGGTGCGCGGCCGGTGCATGCGATTTCCTAGCTCCCTGGAAGTGATCCCGGGGGATCTCACATCTTGCCGGTTGCGGGCGTCTGCTTCATGCAGGACTACGTAGCTGCGAAGGGAGGCATTCAATGACGGCAGAGACTGGCACTGCTGCTGCCAGGCACACGGTGCTCGGGACGCGGCTGGGCGAGCTGACGGTACTCCGGGATGGAGGCTTGCTGACCGGGCTGTACTTTCCGCGGCACTGGCCCAGGCCTGACCGGGCGGCGTTCGGGGCCCGGGACGACCGGGGGTTTGAGGAGTCCGCTCGCCAGCTTGATGAGTACCTCGCTGGCGAGCGGGGCGCTTTCGACCTGCCGATGGAGGCCAGGGGCGCTGAGTTTGACCGGCGTGTGTGGGATCTGCTCATGCGGGTGCCCTACGGGCAGACGACCACTTACGGCGATCTCGCGCGCCGGCTGGGCGGCGGGGCCGATCCCCGGGAGGTCGGGGCCGCGGTGGGCCGGAACCCGCTGTGCATCCTGATCCCCTGTCACCGCGTGCTCGGAAGCACCGGCAAGCTCACCGGCTACGCGGGCGGCCTGCGCCGTAAGCGCGCGCTGCTGGAGATCGAGCAGGCGGGGATCACGCGGGCGCGGCAGGCGCTCGCAGCCGGCCTGCGGTAGGTATCGCGGTTCTGTGGCCGGCGGCCCGGATCCCCGTTCACGGCGGGATCCGGGCCGCCGCCCGTTGATGCGCCCGGCCATTCCGCGGGGGCGGCGGGAAGAATTTTCTGTCCGTCATCTCACGTGCCTGTCCTGGCGTGCGTCTTCGGGGTGAACGCTCCGGAAGGGAGCGACCGGCAAAACCCGCGAGCATGAAGGGACGATCCATGTCGATCGAGGAGAACAAGGCCATCGTCGGGCGCTGGTTCACCGAGTTCTGGGGCAAGGACTTCAACCCGGCCGTTATCGATGAGCTCGCTGCCCCCGATATCCGCTTCGAGTACTCGCTGCACGCCCCGTGCCGCGGCCGGGAGGAGGTGCGCGCTTTCGCAGCCAAGTTCCGCGCGGCATTCCCGGACTTGAATTTCTGGGGCACCGCTGACCTGGTCGCCGAGGGCGACTACGTGGTCGGCCAGTGGGAAGGTGGCGGTACGCACACTGGTGAGGCGTTCGATGACATGCCGGTAGGCTCGCTGCCGCCCGCGACGCGCAAGACGATGCGGCTCACCGGAATCACTATCCTGAAGGTCGAGAACGGCTTCATCACCGAGGAAATCGGCCTCGACGATGGCGTCACGGTACTGCGCCAGCTCGGCCTGATCACTGCGGCCTGATCACCGCGGCCTGATCACCGCAGCCTGAGGACGCTGGTCACCAGGCATGCCGTGGCGGGCTTGACCGAACCCGCTGCGGCATGCCTCTGCCGGGCGGACCAAGCGCGCCATAGGCCGCAGGCACGCCCGGCGGAGAATGGATTGTCTCCGCGATCTCACGAAGGCCGGGTGCAGGGGCGTCTACAGGGCATGACAGGAAAGCAGCCGTTCGAGACGGTCGTCACCGAGCACGGGGCGACCGTGCTGCGGGTCTGCCGGGCTGTGCTCGGCCCGGCAGACGCTGACGACGCGTGGTCTGAGACGTTCCTGGCCGCGATGAGGGCATACCCGGACCTGCCGGAAGGCGCGAACGTCGAGGCGTGGCTGGTCACGATCGCCCACCGCAAGGCCATCGACGTCACCCGGGCGGCGGCCCGCCGGGCCATACCTGTCGGCCAGACCCCGGACGAGATGGCAGCGCCGGACGCGGACAGCCCCGGCCACGGCCTGGACAGCGAGCTCGCCGAGGCCGTCGCGAGACTGCCTGCGAAGCAGAAACAGGCGGTCGCCTACCACTACCTGGCCGGGCTGCCCTATGCCGACATCGCCGCCATCGTTGGCGGTACCACGGACGCGGCACGCCGTGCCGCCGCCGACGGCATCGCCGCCCTCCGCTGCGCCTACCCCGGGCGCCACTGGAACGAGAACGAAAGGAGAGGCCTGTGAACACGAATGGCCTGACCCGTGACCTGGTGCGGGCCTTCCCCGCCGGTCCCGGCGACCTGCGTCGGCTGTACGCCCGGCTGACCGCGGCGGCGGAACGGGACGGCATCCTGGACGTCGCCTACACGATCATCGACAGCCCCGTCGGCCCGCTGCTGCTGGCCGCGACCGGGGCCGGCCTTGTCCGGGTCGCCTACGCCACCGAGGACCACGACGCGGTTCTGCAGGCCCTGGCTGACCGGATCAGCCCGCGCATCCTCAGCGCTCCCGCCCGTCTGGACACGGCTGCGCGAGAGCTTGAGGAGTACTTCGCCGGACGGCGGCAGAGCTTCGATCTGCCGCTGGACTGGCGGCTGTCGGCCGGATTCCGGCGCACCGTGCTGAGTCACCTGCCCGAGATCGAATACGGGCACACCGTTAGCTACGCCGTGATCGCCCGGCTGGCCGGCAACCCGAAGGCAGTCCGCGCCGCAGCTACTGCCTGCGCAACCAACCCGCTGCCCGTCGTCGTGCCGTGCCACCGCGTCATCTACTCCGACGGCCGGATCGGCCGCTACCTCGGCGGCCCCGACGCCAAGCGCACCCTGCTCACCTTGGAGACCGCAGCATGAGCCGCGTCAGCACGAAGACAGCACAACCCGCCACGATTCACCGGCCCGACGCAAGCATCAGTCCCGCCGCAACGTGGCGGGAGCGAGTCGAGGCCGCTGACTGGAACGCCGTGCGCGCCGACCTGGATCGGTACGGCTGCGGCCTGATCAGCCAGCGGCTCTCCCCAAAGGATGCGGCCGAGATCGCGGTGCTCTACCCCGAGGACCTGCCCAGCCTCGCCGGCGCCATGGCGGACGGCGGCACCTGGGCGATCAGCCACGGGCGGCTCCAGACCGCCCCGCCACCGCTGGAGACCGCAAGATGACCGCCTCCCGTCCGACACCGGCCGTGGCCGGCGGCCACGACGCGAGCTGGCGCCCGGAGCGGTGCACGTACCGTCCTGGCTGACCGCCGAACAGCAGAGGTGGGCTGGCTGACCGCTTCCGCGAGAGGGGTCGGGCTCGGCCGCAGGCCCTCGCCGATGCCACCAGCGACCCTCGCGCAGGCGGCGACTGCACGCCGCATGCGTCCCGTGCACGTGGGCACCGCACCGCCCTGGCAGCGGGGACGGCAGGGACCTCAGGTTGCTGCGCCGGGAGCTCGCCCATGGCGGACCTGTTGTTCCTCAGCCCCCAGAGCTGACCCGGCTGGCTCGCTGCCCAGCGCAAGGTCGCGGGCGATACCGCTTGCCCAGGCCTCGATCTGTGCCCAGTCGCGGAAGTCACCCTCGGGCAAGATGGCGCGGGCGGCCGGCAGCTTCCGCAGCGCCCGCTCACCCAGCCCGAGCCTGCCCGGGTCCAGCACCCCGAAGAAGACACGGTGGCCGCGGGGAGCAATCGCCTCCCCGAACTCGGCGATCTCCTTGGGCTCGGCCGCAGCCGCCAGATCCTGGCCCTGGGCGTCGGTGGGCTCGGTGCCTAGCGGTCCGCTGCTGAACAGCCACACCGGGCGGCCGGCCAGGACGGCGCGGTTGCGCCGTACGAACTCCACCGCCTCCTTCTGCCAGTGCCCCATATACACAGCGCTGCCGATCACAAAAGCGCCGTAGCCAGCCAGGTCACCCGCCGCTGATGCCGGGTGCACCTGCACCTGCTGCCCCGATGCCACCAGCGTCTGCGCGATCCGCTCGGCGATCTCCTGGGTGGCGCCGTGCCTGCTGGCATATGCAACCAGAACCAGCATCTCC
>DPMS01000210.1 GCA_003541285.1 Actinomycetota bacterium | reverse complement strand
GAGATCAACGAGGCGTTCGCCGCCCAGGTCATCCCCTCCTACCGCGACCTCGGGATAGACATCGACAAACTGAACGTCAACGGCGGGGCGATCGCCCTGGGCCATCCGCTCGGCATGACCGGGGCAAGGATCACCAGCACGCTGCTGAACAGCCTCCAGTTCCACGACAAGACGTTCGGGCTGGAAACCATGTGCGTGGGCGGCGGCCAGGGCATGGCTATGATCGTCGAACGCCTGTCCTGATCAGGCCCGCCCCGTGCTAGCGGGCCCCTCGCTGGCGGCCATCTCCTGCCCGCTGACGTCCCGATCTGGCAAGCCGCCCGCTTGCCCGGCTGTCGCGGCGGCTTGCCCGGACGGTGTGCGGTGCCCCGGCTCGCGCGAGCCGGGGCACATCCAGGTTTTCATGACGGCCCCGGCCGGGGGGGTTGTCAGGGACGCGCTCGTGGTGCAGGCTCAACAGCAAGGAGTCGGTCCGCCCTGGAGGTGCCCGTGACACTGAACCACTCCCCGGAGACGCATAAGAATCTGATCGCGCGAATCCCGTCCGTCACCGGACGCGACCTCCCTGAGTGGTTCAGAAGGCTGGAACTTGGGCCTCCCTTCCTGCGCTGTGAGGAGCGAGCCCACTGGCTGTCCGATGAGCATGGGCTCTCGCACGGCTATGCCAGTGCCATCGTGCACGAGTACGAGCGGCGGCGGCGGCTCAGGCTGAACTTCGCCTGAGATGGACCTGGACCTGGCCCGCGGGTTTCTGCGTGCCCATCACCGGGCAGTGCTGGCCACGTCCAGGAAGGATGGAAGGCCGCAACTGTCTCCCATCCTGTGCGCGGTGGACGAGAAGGGCCGGGTGCTGATCAGCACCCGGCAGACCGCGATCAAGACCAGGAACCTGCGCCGCGATCCCCGGGCGTCGCTGTGCGCCCTCACCGACGGTTTCTTCGGCGAGTGGGTGCAGGCCGAGGGCGACGCGGAGATCATCTCCCTGCCTGACGCGATGGAACTCCTCGTCGAGTACTACCGGCTGATCGCTGGTGAGCACCCCGACTGGGACGACTACCGGGCGGCAATGGAACGTGAGCAGCGGGTGATCCTCCGGGTCACCCTGACCCGGGCAGGCCCCGATACCAGCGGCTGACCCGCGGCCAGTGGCCCGCACGTGTGGATGCACCCTCGCTCGCGGCCGATTGGCTGAGCGCACCCGGGGATCCCGAAGCCACTTAGTAGATTGCAGGTTACCTGCTCAGGACGCCGAAACTGGGATTATCTATTGACCGGCTCGCTAGTTACGCGAACGTGATCAGCGGCCATCCCCGAATGGCGGTTTATCTGTTCCCGCCCGGGCTGCGCCACTGGCGGCTGCGCCACTGGCGGGCTGAGCTGGCACATTGCCCTGCGGGCCTGGGTCTTCGCAGGTACAGGGTCCGTACGGCGTTGTGCCCCCGGTCGGAGTCGAACCGACACTGGGGACCCTTTTAGGGGGCCGGCCTCTTCCCTTGGGCTACGGGGGCTGGGTAATGATACCCCGGCGAGGCCGATTGATTCGAGGCCGGTCGAATGGGAGGAGAAAGATTCCCTGAGGTGCACATATACATTTCTATCATCTTCGTCGAATGCGCAGCGTTACAATTTTACGTTTTTTTGGAAGGATTGTATACAGAGAGTAATCACACTCGGTGGCGCGTCCCGCCAGAGGGCGGGCGGGCCAGCGCCTGGGCACGACGGAACACGGCATCCAGCATTGGAGGCGTCACCCGCCCGGTGAACGTGTTCTGCTGGCTGGGGTGGTAGCAGCCGATCAGCGTCAGCTCGCGGCCCCGCGGGCCAGCGCCAGCGGATCGAAGCACGACCTCGGCACCATGCGCGAACGCCGGGCGTGGCCGGGGAAGTGCGAACCCGGCCGAACGCAGCACTGGCCACATCGCCTGCCAGGCGAACCCGCCGAGGCACACGACAACCCGGACCGACCCCGCAACCAGGGAAAACTCTGCCGAAAGCCAGGGGGCGCAGGTGTCGCGCTCGATCACCGTCGGCTTGTTGGCCGGTGGCGCGCACCGGACCGCCGCGGCCATGCGCGCGCCAGTCAGCCGCTGGCCGTCCCCGGCCACCACCGACGTCGGCAGGGCAGCGAGCCCGCACCGGTGCAGGGATGCGAACAGGACATCGCCGCTGCGGTCGCCGGTGAAGATCCGGCCGGTGCGGTTGCCGCCGTGCGCGGCCGGGGCCAGGCCGACGATCAGCAACCCCGGCTGCTGGTCACCCCAGCCGGGAACCGGACGGCCCCAGTACTGCTCGGCGCGAGTCGAGGCGCGCCTGGTCTCAGCCACCAGTTCCCGCCACTCCACAAGCCGCGGGCAGGCCCGGCAGACCGACTGCCTTGCCTCCAGCTCGGTCAGGCTGCCGGCGCCGGCGGCGAGAGCCCGGACTTGCCCGGCGTCGCGGGCTACCGGCGTTGCGGGGGTGGCCGGGTCGTCCGGCCACCCGGTTCCCGGCGGCACGGGGCCCGGCACGGG
>DPMS01000029.1 GCA_003541285.1 Actinomycetota bacterium | reverse complement strand
GGCGCGCGTCGGTCAGCAGCAGCAACGCCAGCAGACCGCGTACCTCGCGCTCGTCAGGCATGAGCGAGTGCAGCATGCGTGCCAGATCAAGGGCACGCTCAACGAGGTCATCACGGACCACGTTCTCACCCGCCGGCGCCAGGTGGCCGGTGGTGTAGAGCAGGTGGACCACGGTGAGCACCGCATCGAGGCGATCGGGAAGCTCAGCGGTTTCCGGCACCCGGTAGGCGATGCGGGCCGCCGAGATCTTCTTCTTGGCCCGGGTCACCCTGGCGGCCATGGTCGGCTCCGGGACCAGGAAGGCCTGCGCGATCTCGGTGGTGGTGAGCCCGCATACCAGCCGCAGGGTGAGCGCGACCTGGGCTTCCCGGCCCAGCGCCGGATGGCAGCAGGTGAACACGAGGCGGAGCCGGTCGTCCGGGATCATGTCGTCCTCCCCCGGCTCTGCCGCGGGCGGCGGTGCTGAGCCAGTGGCCGGGAGTTCCGGCTCGGCCAGCAAGCGCAGCTTGCCCCGCAGGGTTGCCTCGCGGCGCAGGGCGTCGATGGCGCGCCGCCGGGCCGTGGTGGTCAGCCAGGCACCGGGATTGCGCGGCACGCCCTGCCGGGACCAGGCGTCCAGGGCGGCAACATAGGCATCCTGAACGCATTCTTCGGCGAGATCAATGTCGCCAGCGACACGCGCCGTCGCGGCGAGCACGAAGGCCCACTCGCGGCGGTGCGCGTCGGCGACGGCCGCTGCCGGGTCGGGGGGTGACCCGGCGTCCGGCCCGGGGCTGGTCACCCGCCCGAGAGGTCCATGATCGGCCGGACCTCGACCCCGCCGAACCGCGCGGGGCAGAGCTTCGCGATGTCGAGAGCCTGGTCCAGGTCATGTGCCTCGATCAGGTAGTAGCCGCCGAGCGCCTCCTTGGTCTCGGCGAACGGGCCATCGGTCACGATGTCGCCCCGGATCGTCGTCGCGGTCGAGGTCGGCTGCAGGGCATTGCCGCCCAGCAGCTTGCCGCCCTTTTCCTCTATCTGCTGCGCGAAGCGCGTGTGCGCCTCCATCACCTGCTGGAAGACCTCAGGCGAGGCGGTCGCGTAGGCGTTCTCGTCCTCGTAGATGAGGATCAGGTACTCAGCCATGACGGATGTCCTTCCAGTGTCTCGATGGGAGCCTTCACCTACCCGACGATCAGCCCCTGCCGGGATCGACAGGTCCCGGCGGGAAACGTGGTGTCACATCCCCCGGCGGCGCGCATGCGTTCCAGGCCGTCCCTGCCCCTTTGGTCAGGAGGTTACGCGACCGGGTGGCCGCGGGTCCTGCGCACCGCGCTGCCGGTGCCGGGGCGGCCGATCGGCGGCGTGGCGGTGTCAGTGTGCCCAGGAGGCGCGGGCGGTGGCCCGTCCGGCTTGCGCGCGCAGTGACTGCACGGCGCTGGCAGGGTCGTCGGCGTTATAGACGGCGGAGCCTGCCACGAACACGTCTGCGCCCGCCTCGGCGCATCGCTCGATGGTCTCCGCGCTCACCCCGCCGTCCACCTGAAGCCACACCGAGCCGCCATGCCGGGTGACAAGCTCGCGGGCGCGGTGCAACTTCGGGAGCACCATGTCCAGGAACGGCTGGCCTCCGAAGCCGGGCTCCACCGTCATGAGCAGCAGCATGTCGATCTCGGGCAGCAGGTCCGCATACGGCTCGACCGGGGTGGCGGGATTGATCGCGAGCCCGGCGCGGGCACCGGCCGACCGGATCATCCGCAGCAGCCGGACCGGCTGCCTGGCCGCCTCGGCATGAACGGTGACGTTCCGCGCCCCGGCTTCGGCGTAGGCGGGAGCCCAGCGGTCGGGGTCGGAGATCATCAGATGGCAGTCCAGCGGCAGGCTGGTGTGCTTGAGCAATGACTCCACGACCGGCAGGCCGATGGTGAGGTTCGGCACGAAATGGTTGTCCATGACATCCACGTGCAGCCAGTCAGCCACCCCGGAGACCGCCCCGGCCTCGTCGGCGAGCCGGGCGAAATCGGCGGAGAGGATGCTCGGCGCCATCTGGACTGCCATATGCGTGAGTGTAGATTGCGGCCCGCACCCCCGTGGGTGGCGCGGCGGGTGAAATCTCGCTCACGCCGGGGGCGCCGGCCGGGCCCGGCCCGGTAGGGTTCACGGCGTGGCTGCTGGCACGAAACTGTCACTACCTCCCGATAGCGTTCGATCACATATTCGATCAGCCGCTGTTGACAAGGAGGTCATCTGGTGAACCCCGAGGTCGCGGACACCCTGCTCATCCGGGTCCGGAAGCTGCTCGTCAAGGCGGAGGACCCGGGCGTCACGCCGGAGGAGGCCCAGGCTCTCACCGCCAAGGCGGCGGAACTGATGGCGAAGTACGGCATCGACCGCGCACTGCTCGCCGCTGAGCGGCCTGAGACCGATCACCCGGCCGACCGGGTCATCGACGTCGACAATCCGTGGGCACGGGTCCAGGCGCACCTGCTGTGCGGGCTGGCTTCCGCGATGCGCTGCCAGTGCGTGATCCTGCCCAGGACTGACCCTGGCTCCCGGATCCATGTGTTCGGTTTCTCCTCAGACATCGAGCGCACCGATGTCCTCTACACCTCGCTGCTGATCCAGATGTGGCAGGGACTTATGGCCGCGCAGGTGCCCGCGTGGAGCCGCAACCCGCGTGCCTGGCGCCGCAGCTGGCTGCTCGGCTTCGCGACCGCGGTGGTGTCCCGCGTCCGGGCCGCCGAGCACCAGGCCACCTCGCGGGCGACGGCCTCCACTGCCGCGGCCGGCTCGCGGACGGCGCTGGTGCTCGCCGACCGTGGGCTGGTCATCAGGCGCAACATCGAGCAGGCCTACCCGGTCACCCGCAAGTCCCGGGTGACCTACAGCGGGAACGGCTACGGGGATGGCTACACCGAGGGGCAGCGGGCTGACATTGGCACGACCCGCCTGCGCCGCGGCCAGGCCCGCGCGCTCACCCGGTGAGCAGGCAGGACATACCGGCTTCAGGGTTCCTCGCCACCCGTTAACCGCGGGCGGCGCTGGAGCAGGGCCAGGAAGATGGCGTCGGTGCCGTGCCGGTGGGGCCAGAACTGGGCGTACCTGCCCTCGGGTCCGGGGCAGCGCAGATCCGGGACCTCCGCGAGCACGGCGGGTGCGTCGAGCACGGCCACGTCGTCGCGCCGGCTCAGGACATCGGCCACCACCGTGCGCGTTTCGTCCACGTGCGGGGAGCAGGTGATGTAGGCGACGGCACCGCCCGGGCGGGCCGCGTCCAGGGCGCTTGCCAGCAGCCGCCGCTGCAGGCCGCCGAGGGCCGCCACGTCCGCCGGTGACTTGCGCCAGCGTGCCTCCGGCCGCCTGCGCGAGCTCGTCACCGAGCGCGTTGGTCTCGGTGATTGCCTTCTGCAGGTACTTCTCGTAGATCTCGTCTGTCGCCAAGGTCGCAGGAGGTCAGCTGGTCGTCTCGAGGAGCGGCTCCACCATGCCGGACGGTCCTTCGACCTTGAGGCCCTGGAGGTAGACGAGCGACTGCGGCCGGCGCAGGACATCCGCGCTGCGCAGCGAGATCAGGAGCTCCTCCGGGCCGTCGAACCGGCGCAGGCGCACGGCCCCGGTGCCGACGCCCGCGAGCACGTGCGCGTCCGAGCCGGCGCCCGGTGTGAGGTTGTACTTGCGCGCGAAGCGGAGCGCCTCGTCGTTGTAGCCCTCGAAGAGGAGGCGCGCGTTGTAGACCTCGAAGACGTCGATCTCCGCCAGGGGGCGGTGCAGCGTCGCGGGCTCCGGAATCGCGTGCATGCGGTCGAACGGGTGCGGCACGTAGACGAGCCCGCCCTGGGCGCGGATCGCCGCGACGGTGTCGGCGAAGGACATGCCGCGCGGGATTTCCTCCTCGAGGAAAAGCCCGATCACCTCTCCCTGGCCGTCCGTCTTCACCTCCTCGCCGGGGATGACGACGAGATTGCGGTTGCGCGCCCGCTCGACGGCCTCGAGCGCGCCGCCGCGGGCGTTGTGGTCGGTGACGGCGATC
>DPMS01000740.1 GCA_003541285.1 Actinomycetota bacterium | reverse complement strand
CTGACCCCCTCGATGCGAATGTGGTGGCGATCAATGCTGCCCCGCTATAGCCGCTTCTTCCGCCTCAAGTGCCCGATGGATCTCAAGGAACGCCTGCTGTGCCTGGTCGAGGAGGTTCGATATGGCCTTCAAGGTCAGCAAGTCTTGCGCTTGTGGTCCGTTAGGTCCTCCGTGGACCAGCAGGGCGACGGTCACCTGGTGCAGTGAGATAAGGGCACCGTTGCCTGGATCGGCCAAGCCGGCGTTGCTCGGACCGGCGAGCATAGCTGCACCCCGCCCGTAGAAGTCCCGGATGTGGATTGCGCCCGTTGCGCCGCTATGGACGCCGTGGCTCGACAGCCGGAACCATGGTCTGAAATGTTGCAGGCCGACGAGTTCTTCGAGAGCCCGGAAGTTCGGCCGCTCATTGGCTGGCAGCAGCCGGGGCTGCCCAGCCCCAGTCGTTCTTGTAGGGCGTCCCGTATCTGGCTACGACCTCATCTCGCTGCTGCTGGATCTCGGCCATCTCCTCGTCACTGAACGGCGGGTAGCCGAGGGCCTCGCAGTACTGTTGGTAGTGGACAGCGTCCTTGTGTCGCTCAACCTGGCGGTGCTGTAGGAAGCGCTCGGACAGGTCGGGGCCGTGCTTGCCCAATAGGCCCAATAGGAAGGCGATGACCGCCAGTTCATGAAGTGTCCGCCAGCGGGCTTGGGCCCCGGCGGCATGACCGGAGCAGAGCAGGCTCTGTACCTCGGAGGCCGCCAGACAGGCCCGCGCGTGCAGAAGGGTCAGCGCCGCGAGTTTGGGATCGCGTCCATCGGCTTGCTGACTGCTGCGCTTCACGAAGTCCTCGCCAGCTTCTAGACAGCAGACGCGAACACATTCGTAGAGATCGAGAGCTGGACCCCAGCGCTGCTGCAGGCGCTCCTCGAAGCCTCGCCTGAACTTCCGGTGTTCCCGCAGCATGCGCGGTGCATCTGCCCGCAGGCGCTGGGCCAGTGCGTCCGCAGCCGCTTGCGTCGCCTGTTCAAGGGCAGCGGCGATGCAGTCGTCGTCGGCTCCGCTCTTGACGGCCTCAGCGACAAGCCGCTCAAACAGGTCCGTGATGGCATGTCCGTAGGCATCCTCGGGCGACTGACGACAAATTCTCCCGTGACACGCCGCACCCGGCGCTGCCGACACCTCGCAAGGCGCAGGGAGATATCGCGGATGTTCACTCGGATTCATGCTCCCCACTGTCGGCCGAGGGCACTAGATGCAGGCCGGGGGCCCGTGGTGTCGGGGGTGCGGTGCGGCCGCCACCGTCAACGGCAGTCAGGGTCAGGCCGAAGAGATGGTCCTGCAGTTCGTCGCTGCTGATGCCAATGGACATGGCGATAGTCGCTGGGGTCTCGCCATCGTCGCGGACGGAGCGCAAGACCTTGGCGAACAGTTGCGACGATTCTCGCGGGATGCCGCCCGGTTCTGAGCTGCGGTACCCGAGCCGTGATAGCTGCACGCAGGCGGAGCGGCAACCCCATTCGGTGAGCAATCCGAGTTCCTGCAGCCGGTGCGTCAGGGCCATGGCTGCCACCTTCCAGGTTCGTTTCGCCTGCAGGATCCGGGCAGACGTGGCATAACGCAGGTTCTGGGCCAGGACAGCGGACCGTGGCATGAGGAAGGCTGCTGCGAACCGGTTGGCTTCGACCTCAGCGGCGGGCCGGTTGAGCGTCTGATACTCACCATGAAGAACGAGATGACCCAGCTCGTGAGCGGCATCGAAGCGGCCACGTTCACCGCTCTTAACCGTGCTCAGGAAGATGAACGGCTGACGGTGCCAGTAGAGCGAGTAGGCGTCCAACTCGTTGTCCTCCGCCGTGAGGGAGTAGACCCGGACACCATGTGCCTCAAGCAGGTGCAGCATGTTGGCGATCGGCCGCTCGCCGAGACCCCATCGCGCCCGCACCACCTCGGCCGCGGATTCAGGGTCCTGACCAGTCAGGCTGGGGATATCCGCAGTCGGCAGCTGAAACCGTGCGTCGATCCAGTCATTAATCAGCAGGGCAACCCGGCCCGCGCTCAGCGCCCGGTCCCGCTGCCTGGCAGTCATCTTGCTCAGGGCGCGGAAGCTCACCGCTGCTTCGGGAATCTCCTCAACATCCGGTGCACTAAGAAACGTCGGCGAGACACCGAGCACCTCGGCTAGCTGCCGCAGGGTCTCAGTGGAGGGTTCCTGGTGCCCGTTCTCATACAGGGAGATGCTGCGGGTACTCAAGCCGGTCAACTTCGCCAGACGGGTCAACGTCAGACCGCGCCACTTGCGGGCGATCACCAGCCGCGAAGGAGTCAGCATCTCTGCTCGACCCCCCGGATCATCGTCGAGTGACCTCAACAACGATCTCTCCGCCCTGGTCATCACCGCCCGCTGCAGGCAGAGCAGCCAGGCGATCATCCTCACGCGGGAAGACAGGCAAGATGATCCGCTCAACCCAGCTCGTGATCCGCCCCTCGGCGATGCCGTCCGGCAACGAGAGCTCGACCCGGAATCCCTCCTCGTCCACATGGAAGAGCATCAACCATGTGACCAGATCGCCCGCGTTCCTGGCCTGGCCGTCCGCCGCCCCGAGATCGAAGTCCTCGAAGTCGAGAGTCAGCTGCTCATTGGTCTCGACCGCCCGCACAGTGGCGTAGCCCTTGACATACTTGGTCGCCGGCAGCAGCCCCAGCACGCCCGTCAACTCGTCACCGGTCGTCGCGACGATCGCGAACTCCCCGCTTGGATGAATCGTTCGTGGCAGGTTGCGCGGATTATCAAAGGTCCAGCCAGCCGGAATGAGTTCCTCGCGCAGGAAACGGTTGGTCCGGCCCCAGCGGGTCAAGCCTTCCATGATCGGGGGGTCGAGTGCCGTGCAGACGCTGGCCTCAGCATCGGCCCGGCGGACCACCCGCTCGATAACCTCAACGCTCAGACCGAGTTCGGCCAGCCGACCGACTGCCGCACCCTCGGCATGGACCTGTGCAGCCATCCGGCACGACCTCCTCACACGGCAGCCCGTCTGCCGACTTCACGAAACGATACCTCAAACGAGGAGCGAAAACATGAAGCGTGAGCGTGTCGTCAAGCGGTGGGGTGATCCGGCTCCGCATGAGCCCGCACGCGCAGGCCATCGCACAGCGCGGTACTCGGTCAGCGAGTTGTGTTCAACTTCAGGCCCTGCTGGGCCTGCCTGCCCTGTCATCGCGGCCCGATCCATGCGCCACGGTGCCGCCCGCAGACGCCCAGAACAGCGGTCAAATGACGGTCAGCTGATCTTGACGGGCGGTCCAGCTGGTTGGAAACCTGCCTCTGACCTGCTGGTTTGCAGAGCCCCCTTACGGAATCGAACCGTAGACCTTCTCCTTACCATGTATCGCCGCACGGTTCTGTTGTCCCTGGTAGGGCCGTTGACCTGGCAGAACGCGAGCGCCGGCCAGCACCCACAGGCCCCAGAC
>DPMS01000564.1 GCA_003541285.1 Actinomycetota bacterium | reverse complement strand
CGGTCCCACGAACCGGCTCGGGGCAGCGTATGCACGTGCAGAAACGCAGCCTTGCCGAGCTGTACCGGGTCGTCCAGGATGCGGGCCGCTTCATCGGCCCGTCTGGCAGCCGCATATGCCAGATCCTGGTAGCCAAGATCTTTGGTCGTGAAGGTCGCGCATACGCAAGCGTCGACCAGCGTTTCCAGGGCCAGCCGGTAGGCGGCTTCATCCTCAGGTAGGGCCACGTGGTAATGCAGTTCATCAAGCACCGAGGGCAGCGCCGTTCCGACCGCGAGGTAGTTGCAAGCCTGGTGCAGCGGTTCGATGCGGGTCATCTCGCTGACCAGCTCAGGCAAGGGCCGGGCCTGCTCTAAGGCAGGCTCGGTGAGGCTGTTGGTCATGAGTGCGACCCGCAAGGCCGGGATGATGGTGTGTGGATCGGCTTGCTGACGGTCGGCCGACAAGTGCGGGCCGCCGACCAGATCAGTCTCCGAGACCTTGAGCGCCGCAGCTACCGCGCTGATGTACGAGCGCCGGTCCAGCATCCGCTGGCCGCGCTCGACCATGGACAGGTAGGACAGCGATACCCCAGCCAGCCCCGACAGCTCGGCCAGGGTCATGCCGCGCCACCGGCGCAGGATACGGAGCCGGGCACCGATGGTGATCTCATCCACGGCCGCTGGCCTCCTCGCGTGTCGCTGATGCCATGTAGTTATAGGTTGCACGACGGGTCAAGCGGGCGTGGCGGTCTCGGTCTTGGCGGCCTCGGCTTCGGCAGGCTCGGGCGCACGCTTTCTCTGCTTGATCATCAGACAGCTCAGCGCGCCGACACCGAGGAGGATGATCGGCAGCAACATCGTCTGCCGCATGGCGGTCACGTAGCCGAAGGTAAACACGTCGTGGCCGATACGGGTGATCTCCGCGGCGACCTGGGCAGGCAGGCCGGGGCCCAGGTGGGTGCTGCCGCCGGACTGGCCGGCCCCGACCTGGATGCCGCTCTTCGCTGAGTTGCTGATCCCAGCTGTGAACCGGCTGCGCACCTGCGGCGGCAGCGCGGCCGAGCGGGCGCTGGCTTGGTCCGCCATCGCCGAGACCAGCCTGTTCTGCAGCAGGGCGCCAACGGCAGCGGTTCCGATCACCATGCTCACCTGCCGGACGGTGTTCAGCACCCCGGATGCCGCGCCCGCCAAGCGCGGCTGGACGTTGCGCATGGCGGTCGTGACCATCGGCGCGAAGATGCAGCCCATGCCGAGCCCGGCCACGATCAAGGGTGCCATGAAAACGGGCCACGAAGAGCCCGGGTGAGCGATAAGCGCTATCCAGCCCATCCCGGCGCCGAACAGGATCAGCCCGGACATGAGGATGAACTTGCCGCCGATCTTGTCGGTCATCCGGCCCGTTACGGGGGCGACGAACATCGAGACCACTGAGGCTGGCGCCATCGTCAGCCCGGCCTTCAGTGCCGAGAACCCCAAGACGGACTGCAGGTAGATGGTCAGCGGGAGGAAGATCCCCATCATCCCGATGGCAAGCACGCCGGACACCCAGTTCACCACCGAGTAGTTCCGGTCCCGGAACAGCGCGAACGGCACCAGCGGCTCCTTGTCCTGGGTGAGCCTCTGGACCAGCAAGAAGGCGAGCAGCAGCACCACTCCCAGGCCGAGAACCAGTGGGATGCTGACGAATCCGGTGATTGTCCCCCAGTCGTACTTCTGCCCCTCGACCAGGCCGTAGCAGATCGCCAGCAGCGCCGCGCTGGCCAGCAGCACGCCGGGGATGTCGATCCGGTGCCGTCGGCCAGGCCGCACATCGGGGATGATCAACGGTGTGATCAGTAGCGCGCACAGGCCGATGGGCAGGTTCACGAAGAAGCTCCACCGCCAGTCGAAGGCAGTGACCAGCAGCCCGCCCAGGGTCGGTCCGAGAATCGTGGCCACCCCGGCGACCGCCCCCCACACCCCGAACGCCGCCCCGCGCCGCTCGGGCGGGAACACCATGGTGATGATCGTCAGCGTCTGCGGCATGAGCATCGCCGCGCCCAGCCCCTGCACCGCGCGAAAGCCGATCAGCCAGCCCGGACTTGGCGCCAGCCCGCACGCGGCCGAGGCCGCCGTGAACACCGCGACACCGCCCATGAACATGGTCCGCGGTCCGATCAGGTCACCCAGCCTGCCCGCCGTGATGACCAACACGGCCAGGACCAGGGCATAGGCGTTGATTACCCACAGCACGTCATCGAGCGAGGCGTGCAACTTGGTGATCAGGTTCGGAATCGCGACGTTGACAATCGTCAGATCCAGCAGGGTCATAAGGAACCCGAGCGACACGACCAGCAACACGGCCCACGGATTCCCGCGGAACTTCTTCACGGTTTCTCCTCGCTGTCCCGGCATGCGCACGCACCTGCTTACAGGATTACCAGACGCCAAGGGGAGCATTCAAGATATATCGCGATTTCCGCTGACGCCGGGGATGGATCGCGACGTTGATCCTGCGTTTGATGCCAGACGGGGTACCGACGCCGGAACTGCCCGCGTGTTAGCTGGGAGCCCGGCCCTG
>DPMS01000710.1 GCA_003541285.1 Actinomycetota bacterium | reverse complement strand
CGGTCGAGCCGTCGTCGACGACGACGACCTCGAGCGGCTCCCAGTCCTGCGCCAGGATGCTCTCCAGCGCTTCGCCGATGTGCTCGGCCGCGTTGTAGGCGGCCATCTGTGTCGCGACCGGGACCTGCCCTGGCCAGCGGCTACGGGCCAGGCTTGACCCGCGGCCCGGAGCAGAGCGTCGATCGTCGCCGATGGTCCCCGCAGCCCGGCCGGACCCCGCACGCAGGCACCCGGCTACCGGCTCGCGGCCATCGCGGGGACTGTCACCAGATTGCCGACATGACATGAGGAGGCTGATCATGGCAGCGACCCCCGCAGACCCTGGCGCGGCACCGGGATACGCGATCCCGGACGATGACGCGGCTGACGAAGACGTGGACGTGCTGTACCTGGCAGGGGAGCGCCCGACAGCGGAAGGTGCCTGGCTGTGGGTGACCACGGCCGAGGCTCGGCGAGGCGGCGAGTTCACCGCGCTGTTCCTGCCACGAACCAGGCCATCAGCGAACGGCGGCGACGTGCTGCTGCACATCGCGCCGGGCGCCACCCCGGACACCGAGCCTGGGCCGACTGCCCGTGTGCGCGTGGCGGCGGTCGTGGCCGGGTCGGTGATCCATGTCGCGGGCTGGGACCACCTCAGCCTGGAGGAGTGGCCCGAGACCGCCCGTCCCACGGTCACCTTCGCCATGGGCGCCCTGAAGGAACTGCAAGAGCACGGCGCCGACGTCGGCGCACACCGCCATCCGTCTGGCCCGGTCGAGGTGGAGTCCGCGGCCGAGGCGGCGGTAACGGGGTTCCCCGCCCTCCCCACGTCGGTGCGGCCGACGGCGGACGGGTAACCGGCGGGTGCCACGGGGGCCGCCATGAGGCCGCCTGCCGGACCGGGCCGCCANNGGGTTCCCGCCCGCCGCAGGACCCGGCGCCAGCCCATAGGTACGGCATGAGGAGGACGATCATGACAACTGCCCCCGATCCCGCCCCTGCCGCGGCAGGCGCGGCACCAGACACCGATGTCCCGCCGGCCGCTGGCGGCGGCGTGGGCGGCCAGGTCGATGTGCGGTCCCTGGCCCGGCAGCGGCCCGGCGAGGCGATGTGGCTGCTGGTCACCGAGATCGACGGGCTGGCCGGGGAGGTGTTCACCGCGAGCATCGTGCCCGGCCCGCAGCCGCGCGCCTTCGGCGGTGACGTGCTGTTGCACCTGGCCCCCGGCACCGGCCCGCAGGCACCTGCCGCGATCTGCGTGGCGGCGTGGACGGTGGCGGCCGGGGTCTTGATCCCTGTCGCGGCCTGGGACCTGCCCGATGACGGCGGGTGGCCAGAACGTATCCGCGCCACGGTGGCCTTCGCGATGAGCACGATGACCGAGCTGGGGGAACACGTCGGCCTGGGCGAACTCGACCCGGTCGACCTGGATGCCGCCGCCGGGACAGCGGTCCCCGGCCTCCCCTGGCCGCTGACCGCCAACAGGCAGGTCGCGGCGGCCGGGTAATCCGCCGCGCCGGGCAGGGGCGGGCACCCGATGGTGCCCGCCCCTGTGCTTGTGATCGCGGGCGCGTCCCCTAGCCGGCCGGTGCGCGCCAGGGGCCGTGACGGCATTGGTGCCCGCCATCTGGCCGGCCGGGCCGGGTGCGCCCGTGTGTGCGCGTCAGGGCGCGCACGGGGCCGGTTCATGCGGCGGCCCGCATGCTGGTACGGGTCCCGGGTGGCGTGCCCAGGCGCAGTACCTGGCTGGCCCCTCGCCGTGGGACACTGGGCCCAGGCACTTCGGCGAACTCGGGCCAGGCGGCCACCAGTTGTTCTTCGCCAACATGGTCGCCGCCAGCTGGCGCCGGCGGCCGAAGGAGCCGACCCCTCCCCCGGCGGTTCCGCCGCCGGGAACCAGCGGCCTGGCCCCGGCGGCAGCCGGGCCGTGCCGCCAGCCTGAGCTGTTCACGCTCCCGTTCGACGCTGTCCCCTGGCGGATCCTGGCCGACGACTGGCCGCGGCTCGGCTGGTATGAGCACCTGGTTCCCGCGGTTGTCCGCATCGGGGAGCGACGCGGGTGGAGCCAGGACGTTCAAGACCACGTCCGCGGCACACTGCAGTCCCTGATCGCCACCCAGCCATCTGATGCGCGGATCTACCCGGCGAGCGCGGTCCAGCGGCTGGGAGCAGGCCCGCACCACAGCGCGATCAGGACCCTTGAGCTGCTCGCAGACCTGCAGCTGCTGGCCGAGGACTGCTCCGGCCCCGGCGACATCTGGGCAGGAAAACGCCTGGCCAGGCTGCCGCCCGGGATCCGCCAGGACGTCCAGCCCTGGCTCGACCAGATCCGCCTTGGCGACGTCCGCCACCGCCCGAAGGCCGCGGGCACCTGGCGGGGCTACTGCACTGAGAT
Organism: Actinomycetota bacterium; assembly: GCA_003541285.1. Classification (GTDB taxonomy): domain Bacteria; phylum Actinomycetota; class Actinomycetes; order Streptosporangiales; family Streptosporangiaceae; genus UBA9676. The sequence goes on along the minus strand of DPMS01000710.1, from coordinate 3,704 downwards.
CCTGCCCGTCCTGCTGGCCTGGGCACCACACCACGACACGCTGCGCGACATCACGCGCGACGACATCATCACGGCCCTGACCGAACCCCGGCCCCACGGCGGCGACAACCACACCCGCGCCATCGCGCTCCGTTCCCTGTTCAGATTCCTCAAGGCCCGCAAGCGGATCTTCGCCAGTCCAGCCAGCAGGCTGCCCGCCAACATCGGGCGGCACCGCCACCCCACCCTGCCCGTGCCGGTGGAAGCACATGATCTGGCCCCGGTGGCCATGCGCCCCGACGAATGGCTGGTGACCGTGTTCGTCCGCCACCACGCCCTGCCCGGGACCACCATCGCGGGCCTGACCCTGGACGACGTCGACCTCGGCCGCGCCACCCTCTCCGCTGCCGGGCACCGCCGCCCCCTCGACCAGCTCACCAAGGACGCGATCACCAGCTACCTGGCCTACCGGACCCGGCGCTGGCCGCTCACCGCCAACCGGCACCTGCTGCTCTCGCGGCTGAGCGCACTGCAAGATGGACCGGTCAGCGCCTGGTGGATCAGTGAGAGGATCATCCGCTGGAAGCCGACCATGACCGAACTCCGCCAGGACCGCATCCTGGAAGAAGCTGCCGCCACCAGCACGCGCAAGCCGATGCACATCGCCACGATGTTCGGACTGCACCCCAACACCGCCCAGCGCTACGTCGATGCCGTCCACGACCCGACACCCCCGGACGTAACGGCAGACCCCTACCGCACCACCGAGGGCGCCCGGCTGGCCTGCCTTGCCGGCAGGACCGACCGCATTACGCCAGGCTCGGAACCGGATGCCGGCTGGGATTCGAGGCCGTGAGGCAGGCGGGTCCGTAGCCTTACAGGCATGAGCCAGCCTGCGTTCGAGATCATCTGCGAGATCGAGCCGCCTACCCGGCCCGACCTCAAGCATGTCCGCCACCAGATCGGCGTCCTCAGCCCGGTCGCTGACGCCTTCCTGATTCCCGATAACCACATCGGCCGGGCGACAGTCTCCAGCGTCGCGGTGGCCCATGAGGTCGAGGCCATGGGCGGGCGCAGCATCGCATGCCTGAACTCCCGGGACCGCAACCTGCTCGGGTTTCGCCGCGACCTGCTCACCGCCGCCGCCTACGGCGTTGACCAGTTCCTGTTCGTCCATGGCGACAAGCCCACAACCGGCGGGCGAACCAGCGAGCTGACCGTCCGCTCGATGATCGAGGAGGCACGCGGCTGCGCCGGGGATCCCGTCTTCACAACCGCCCCGCGCTGGCGGATCGGCGTGGCCGCAGGGCTGCGCCCCCTGCCGCAGTGGAAACTTGAAGCGGACTTCGTACTCGTGCAGGTCAGCTACTCGGTAGAGGCCCTGCTGCGCTGGCGGGACGCCAACCCGGCAGACATCCCCGTCTACGCGGGCGTCATGGTTCTCGCCAGCCAGGCAATGGCCCGCCGCATGGCAGCAGCCGTCCCCGACATCGAGATCCCGGGCTGGCTGGAAGAAAAGGTCGCTGCCGACCCGATGGCCGGAGTCGACGCCGTATGCGAGCAGATCCAGCAACTGCAAGACAGCGGCGCCTTCGACGGTGTGCACCTCGTGCCTGTCAGCCGCTACCGCCAGGTCGCCGCCCGCCTCGAAGCACAGCGCCGGAACGGCGATGGCTAGGCTCCAGCCCTCGCACGGTCCGGCCGGCGTATCCGGGACCTGAGACGGAGCAGCTTCGAGTGCGGTAAGCAACACAAACGGCGCTGAGCCTCTCTCAGCCGCCCGGCGCCTGCCGGCCCCTGAGCTGAGCGAACATGAGCAGGCAGCCATCAAAAAGTGCCTCAGCCTCCTTGAGAATTGCTGAACTTGTGGACTTTGGTTGGGGACGTGCGGGAAGCGGGCGGCCAGCACCGCGGCGGCGTGCCGGTCGGACTCGGCGCACCAGGCGAGCCGCGCGCCCAGCACGGCCGCGGCGGCCAGGTCCAGGCCGCCATAGCCGGTGCACAGGCTCCCCGACCGGAGCACTGGGGGTGGCGGGCCGCCTGCCGGGCGCGGTGAGCACTCGCCGGTCACGCGGCCTGCTGCCCATGCTGGCCGGGCCGAGATGGCGGCCGGCCGTGGCCGGGGTTGTGACCGGGACGCCGCGGGTTCGGCGGCGGGCGGGTTGCGGAAGATCAGCACGTCCTCGTGCACCATCAGGTGCCAGGGCTGGCCGCGGCGGCGGGCCTTGCGGATGTTGTCGAGCTGGAAGAACGACGGGCGGGGGATCAGCTGGCCGCCGCGCAGCCCGGCGAGCAGCGCGACGCACCGGGCGGCCGGGATCAGCCCGGCGGCCTGCCCGGTGGCGAGGACGGCGGCGGGCAGGTCGATCAGCTCGCCGTGCTGGCGCCAGGGCCGGGCGGTGACCACGGCCAGCCCGCCGGGCCGCAGCAGCACCCGGCAGCCTTCGAGGATCTGGGTGAACCCGGCGAGCAGGTCATCGAGGCCGTGGTGGGCGAGGTTGGCCGGGTCGTGGCCGTAGCGGTTGTCGTATTTCTCGACCCCGCCGCCACCGTGCCGCTGCTCGGCGCGGACCTGGCCGTGCACGCTGGGACCGTACGGCGGGGAGGTGACCACCAGTGCGGCCCGCCCGGCGGTGCCGGGCGGCAGGAGGGCGGGGAGCTGGCGGGCGTCGCCGCCGATCACCTGGCCCGTGCCGACAGCACCCTGGCGGCGGGCGTGGGTGATGTTCGCGGCGGCGATGGCGGCCCAGCGGTCCTCGTACTCGATGCCGATGGCGTCGCGGCCGAGGTGGATTGCTTCGACCAGGGTGGTGCCGATGCCGCACATGGGGTCGGCGACCAGGTCGCCGGGGCGGGTGTAGCGGGTGATGGCGGTGGCGGCGATGGCGGGCAGCATCTTGGCCGGGTGGGCGGTTGAGGCGGGCAGGTACCGGCCGCGGCGCTGGGTGCGGGCGTCTTGCTGGGCGGTGGCCCACACTGACAGTTCCAGGCCGGGACCAGGCACGAGCCGGGGACGGGCGGGGCGGGCGGCGGGGACCGGGTGCGCGCTAGTCATGCGGGAGGGCTCCTAGGGCTTGGTGAAGACCAGCAGGTCGGAATGGATCTGGGTGCCGCCGGCCCGGCTGGCGGCAGCGGCGGCGGCGGGGTCGGGGGTGAGGTGGTCGCCGTCGATGGCGGCGTGGACCAGGACGATGTGCTGGGCGTAGACCAGCCCGGCGGCGCGGGCGGCGGCGACTGCGTGCCCGGCCAGGTCGGCGAGCTGGCCGCCGTCGGAGGCGCGGCTGGCGGTGATGACCGCCAGGACCCCGCCGGGTGCCAGCACCCGCTGGCAGGCCGCATACACCAGCGCCGGGCCATCCCCTCCCCCGGGCTCCGGAGAGCAGCAGCCGGCGCCGTGGCAGCCGGTGATGGCCAGCGCGGCCTGCCCGGCGTCGGGGTCTCCCGGCGCGAGCAGCCGACCGGGGCCGCCGGGCCGCAGCCGGGCCAGCGGCCGGGCCGCCGGGTCGACGCCGGCGGGCAGCCCGGCGACCGCGCGCCCGCCGGCGGGGATCAGGCCGAGGACGCACCGGCCCGCGGCGACGGCGGCCTCGATCACCGCGAGCGACCCGTCGGGTGCGGCGACCAGGTCGCCGGGGCGGGAGAACGCGGCGATGGCCCTGGCGGCTGCTGCGGCGGTGACCGGCCCGGAGCATGCCGCCGGGCTGTGGCCGGCGGCCGGGGCGGGC
>DPMS01000707.1 GCA_003541285.1 Actinomycetota bacterium | reverse complement strand
GGCTGGCCGTGCTCGTCGCGGATGTCGCAGCGGCGCAGCCACTCGCCGAGCGCGTGCTGGTAGCCGGAATGGCTGACACGCTTGCTGCCGTCGGGGTTGGCACGGTCCCGGGGAAACAAGACCGGCATCCCCTGAGGCCAGCGCTCGCGGACGCGGCGCTGCTGTCCGGTGATCGCGGCCTGGAGTTCCTCATCGATGGGGACGAGCGCCTCCCTGCTCATCTTGTGGTTCAGGTAGCGCAGGTACGGAGCCTGATCGGCATCGCGGGCGATGCAGTCGAACGGCAGGCGCAGCGCGTCCCCGAGGCGGAGCCCGCAGCGGATGAGAATCAGGGTGATCAGCCGCCGGGCCGGGTCGTTCCACCGGTCGAGGTTGGCCGGGTCCTCAAGCTGGGTCATGACGTGCTCGGCGAGAGCGCGGGGCAGCATCTGCCCGCGCTTGGGGTAGTCGTCGTAGTGGAACATGGCGCTGGCGGGCAGGGAGTCGTCCCAGCTGAGCCGCCGGACCGCGTGCAGGAAGCTATTGAGCTGCCCGATGCGCTCGGCGTGGACCAGGCGGCCGGCCAGCTCGGCGTGCAGGTCGGCCAGGTAGCGTTCCAGCAGTTCCCGGTCAACCTGGTCAAGGCGGGTGACGTTCACCGAGGGAGAGGCGAGGAACGTGCTGAAGCGGGCTATCGCGAGGGCTCCCTTGGTGACCGACCCGGCGCCGGTGCCGCTGCTCAGCCGCCACCGGATCCACCGTTTGGCCAGCTCCTTCAGCCATGGCTGGGAGATCGGGGTGAACCGCACCGTGGCGGGTCCCTCGCTGACGCCCAGGTTGCGGAGCCGCCAGGTGTCACGGGGGTACTCGACGTCCCAGCCGCGGCCGGCGTGGAGCTCTTCGACCGTGCGGCGGGCATAGACCAGCAGTGCCCGGCCGGAGTCTCCGTGGCCGGGGCTCGCCCGCCCGGGGAAGCGCTGGAGCCACGCCTGCCGCCAGGCGTCCTCGTCGCGGTCCAGCAGCGAGGCAGCCGCGCTGGCGGCCAGGAACGTGACCACCGTCTGCACGGCGCCCGGGGCGATCTTGATCGCCCCGTCATCGTGCCTGCCCTGCAGGGCGTACTGCACCTCCAGCCGCAGGTGCGCCTTCAGGCCGCTCAGGTCGATGCGCTCGTGCCCGGGGACCGCGTCATCCTCGTAGCGGCGGGCGTACTCCCCGGGGTCCGGGCGGCCCCGCTCCCTCCAGCGGTTCCCGTGGGACAGGCAGAACGGCAGGTCAGCGTGGACCCACAGATCGCAGTAGGAGATCCGGCATGCCGCCGGAGGGACCTCGGGAGGTTCCGCGGGCAGGGCCGCGACCCAGCTGTCCAGCTCAGGACGCCCATCCCGCTGCCAGGCATACAGGTGCCTGGTGCACAGACCTCGTTCCTTGCGCCCGTAGAGACAGCCCGCGGCCCGGCAGGACGCCAGCTTCTGGTGCCCTTTCAGCCGGGGATCGGTAGTAGCGGTGAACCCGGCACGATCCGGCTTGCCCTGGTTCCGCCACCGGTGATCGTGCCCGGAGCACAGCCCCCCGACACGGCCGGAGCGCCCGCATCCGGCGACCTTGCAGGGCGGTCCGCCGAAGACCGGGTCACCCGGCCCGAACGCCAGGACATCCGGCCGGAACTCCGGCCGGACTGCGGCCAGCAGTTTTTCCAGCAGGCCCGCGGGCCTGCCCGGCTCCCGGCCGGGCCCGCCCGGGAGCACGTGATCGCCGGCGGGGCTCACAGGTCACCGTCCTCGTCCTCGAAGACAGCGGCGGCCAGCCGGACTGTCACGTCGTGGCGGCGGGCCGCCGCGTGGAGCCATGACATCCTGCCGCTCATCTGGTCCTCGCGTTCTTCGCCCAGCGCCAGTTCCGTCCGCCAGGCGGCGAACACCTCCCGGACCTGCGGAGCCGGCGCCAGGCCGCTGATTCGGCCGGCCAGCACCGACCCGGCCGGGCCGACCGTCCACGAAATGAGCGGAAGGCCGCTGTGCGCTTCCAGGATCGCGGCCAGCTCAGCCGCGGCCCGCCGCTGCCACGCCGCCCGCTCGGCCTGGCCGGTCCACGAGCTGCTCACCAGGACACCTCGCTCCCCGTGGCGCTGAACCAGCCGGCGGCCTCCAGTGCCCTGCGGGCGTCCTCGGCGGTCAGGTGCCCGTAGACCGCGCTCGTAATGGCGACCGATGAGTGTCCCAGGACCTTGGACACGACCTCGACCGGCACCCCGTCCCGGAGCATCCTGGTGGCCGCCGAGTGCCGGAACCAGTGCGGATCGAAATCGATTCCGGTTTTCGCCCGCAACCGAAGCACCAGGTCATAGACCGCGGGGTAGGACCAGGCGTGCCCGCGGGGACCGGCGAACAGGTTCACGAATACGTAGCTGCTATCGATGCCGCCGTATTCAGCGTGCAGGTAGTCGGCATACAGCCGGATCAGGTCCGGTCCGACGGGGACCGTCCGGCCGCCGGACTTGGCCCGTGCGCCGTTCGCGTTCTCCCGCGCCACGATGGTGATCTCGCACTCGGCCGCGGCGATGTCCTCATGACGGAGCCCGAGTGCTTCACCTGCCCGGCAGCCGCTCTCGTGAAGAACGGCGAAGAAGAAGCGGTCCCGCAGCCGGGTGCAGGCATCGAGGATCGCCTGCATCTCCGCCACCGTCAGGATCCGCGGCAGCTTCTTCGGGACCTTCAGCGAGATCGCCCGCCCGCGATACGG
>DPMS01000343.1 GCA_003541285.1 Actinomycetota bacterium | reverse complement strand
CCCTGACGTCAGCTTGTGACGCCGCCGTCCTGCTCGGCTCCGAGCAGACCGCCTACGACGATGCGGTGCCCTGGCTGGCGGCCGAACTGGCGTTCACCGAACGCCTGCTGGCCGCGGACGTGCCGGTGCTCGGGATCTGCTTCGGCGGCCAGGTGCTCGCCCGGGTGCTGGGCGTCCGCCTGTACCGGCTCGCGGAGCCGGAGATCGGGTGGGTACGGGTCACCAGCAAGCACCCGGGGCTGGCGGAGGGACCGTGGCCGTCCTGTCACCGCGACGGCTTCGACCTGCCGTCCGGGGCGGCCGAACTGGCGGCCAACGAGGTCTGCTTGCAGGCGTTCACGCTCGGCCCGCACGTCGGCGTCCAGTTCCATCCGGAGGCGACCAGGCCGATCATGGCGGCATGGCTGGCAAACAGCGATCCGCCGCCGGGCCAGGACGTGACCGATCCCCTCTTCAGGGACGCGGACGCGGCCTGGCAGGAGGCGTCCGCCAACGCGGCGGCCTTCTTCTCGGCCTGGCTCGACGGCTGGTTCTGCCAGCCGCTGAGCGGGGTGCCGGTGGGCGAGGCCAGCCACCAGCCGTGAGCCCGTGCCTGGCCTGCCGTCATCGCTGCGCGTCCCGGCCAGCCGGGAGGCGGGCATAGGCGGGCAGCACCAGATCCCAGAACCCGGGCACGTCGGCCGAGAGGGCGACGAGCGAGTTGCACTCGCCGGGGCCGGGCCTGAAGTCGGTGACCGTCATGCCAGAGGTGAGCGCGCCAGCGGTCTCCACCAGGACCCTGGCGGGCCGGCAGCCGAACAGGGCAGGCTCGGCGACCAGCGCCAGCGCGCAGACATCATGCACCGGCGGGCCCCCGCCTGCGGCCCGCGCGGACGGCAGTGAGCCGCCCGCTACCGGGGCATCGGGGCCCGCCGGGTCGCTGTCCTCCCCGCGGTATCCGCTGAGCCCCGGCAGCAGCAGGTCAGCGCCGAGCCTGCCGAGGGCGCGCATCCGCTCCTGGACCGCCGCGGAAGCACGGGCCTGGAGCGTCACGTCGAGCCCGACCATGGTCACCTGCCATCCGGCGGTGAACACGATCGCGGCTGCCTCGGGGTCACACGCGATGTTGAACTCGGCAGCCGGGGTCACGTTCCCGCGTGACGCCGACCCGCCCATGATCACAAAGCGCGCCACCTGGCTGGCCAGGTGCGGATACCGGCGGACGGCAAGCGCGATGTTGGTCAGCGGCCCGGTCGCCACCAGGGTGACCTCTCCCGGCGACGCGCCGACGGTCTCCATGAGCAGATCGACCGCATGTGTGTCCCGCGGCCGGCCGAGGGCCGGTGGCAGGTGTGCCGCTCCCAGGCCGGTGTCGCCGTGCACATGCCGGGCCTCGACGGGTGGGCGCAGCAGCGGCCGCGGGCTGCCCGCTGCCACCGGGACTCCCGGGCAGCCGATGAATTCCAGCACGCTCAGCGCGTTCGCCGTGGTCTGCTCCAGGCCGACGTTCCCGGCCACGGTGCTCACCCCGCGCAGGTCCAGGCCTGGATGGCCGCAGGCGAAGGCGATCGCAAGCGCGTCGTCGATACCTGGGTCGCAGTCCAGGAAGATCTTGTGCGGGCGGTCAGCGCCCTCAGCCGGTGGCATGCAGCCAGCGGACCGGGGCGCCGTCCCCGGCGCAGCGGAACGGCTCGAGCTCGTCGTCCCAGGGCTGGCCGAGCAGCCGGGCAAGCTCGTCCTCCAGGGAACTCACCCGGTCGGCCGGTGCTCCCGGGGCGCCGAGCCGTGGCCGGCAGACGACCCCGGCGGCGGCGCCGGCCGCCACGGTCATCGCCGCCCGCAGGCGGCCCTCCGGGATGAGGACGTCACCCGCCGCGACCGCGACGGCGCCCACGGGGACGTTGACGAAGAAGATCCACNNCTCGATGTGCGGGCACAGCGCAGGGGGCGCTGAATGAACCTGCAGCACGCCACGAACAGACACCAGGCCTCCTTGCGAGCGAACGAGGTGCGTCTTCCCCTACGACCTCAGCTCAGCGCGCTGGCGAGCCCGGCCCCCGTTGCGGGCAGGTGCCGACAGAACTCCGGTTCGTATTCTGCCTCACCACCAACCCTCTGCACCAGCACTTACCGCGTGTCGCGGCGGCGTGATGTAGTGGGCAGGTGACCCCCAGCCAGAGCCCGGGTGCCCATCCCCCGCCGAGGCACCTGGCCGCGCGTGACATCGCGGGACTGCTGTTCGTCGCCGACATGTACGGTGTGCAACTCGATCAGGTGGCCACCGCGCTCGGGGTGAGCCAGTCGCGGGCACGTGCCGTCGTGCTGGCCTGGCGGCGGGCCCGGTACGCCCAGTCCGGCCGGATCGGGCCGGGCGTGCCGTGGGTCTGGCTGACCCGGGCCGGGCTGGCCGCCTGCGGCCTGCCCTTTCCCGCGGCCACGCCTGCCCTGGCCCGGCTCGCGCATCTGCGCGCGGTCACGGCGGTGCGGCTGGCGCTTGAGGGCACGTCCGGCTATCTGGCGGCGGGCGCTTTCTGGCGCAGCGAACGCCGGCTCCGTGCCCGGATGGGCGGCCGGGTCGGCTTACGCGAGCACATCCCGGATGCGGAGGTGCACTGGCCGGACGGGGCCGCCGTCGCCTGGGCCGGCGAGTGCTGGGCGATCGAGGCCGAACTGACGCGCAAAACGGTGGCCAGGACTGCCGCCATCATGCGCGAGATCCTCACCAGGACCGGGGACTACGGCTGCCCACCCGCCCAGGCTCACCTGCCCGGCCACCCGCCGCGCCATGCCCGCGTCCTGTATCTGTGCTCGCCCGCGGCCCGGCCAACGGTGGCCAGGGCCGCCGGCCTGGCGGGCCCGCTCGCTGCCCGGGTCGAGATCCGCGACCTGCCGCCAGCCGCTGCCCTGCCCGGGGCAGCCCAGTGATCCGCCGCTACCTGGGGCTGCTGGCCCTGCTCGCCGCCATCCGTGTGCTCGCCAGAGTGCTCAGGCTTGCCGCGGCCGCCGCGCTCGTGGCCGCCGCGGCGCCGGTGTCGCTGGTGGCCGCGTACGCGGCGGCCCTGGCGTGGCTGGCGGGCTGGCCACCACGCGTGCTCTACCGGGCCGCACTGTGGTGCCTGCCGATGCTGGCGGCCTGGCTCGCCGCCACGGCCGTCAGCACCCGGTCGTGGCGCCAGCTGATCGCCGCCCCCTACCTGGCCTGGCTCGCGATGTGGCAGTGGGCTGGCGCGGGATCGGTCGCGCGGGCCGCGGTGACCATCGCCCCGGTGGCGATCCCGCTCGGCCTGGTGGTGGGTGGCCTGGCCTGGTCGCGGCGGATCTATTCGATGGAGACCGGCACCGGCGGCCTGTCCCCCACCGCCCCGGCCGCCTTCGACCAGCGCCAGTGGCGGCACCAGGTCCGGACCGCCCGGGCCAGGATCGCCGCTCCCGGTTCGGTCCCGCTCATTTCCCCGAACGATTCCATCGTGGCCGGTGCCGTCATCCGCTCGGTCAGGCACCGGGCGCCGGCCCTGGCGGCCATCCCGTACCAGCGGCTGCGCTCCCATCAGGTGGTGATCGGGACCACCGGGACCGGCAAGACCACCCTGCTGTTGCGGTTGTGGGCCGGGTTCCTGGCGCTGGGCCTGCAGCGGCACGCGGCCGGCGCGGGCCGGCGGCCGCTGCTGGTCGTGCTGGACTGCAAGGGCGGGGCTGATTCCCGGCGGGTGGCGGACCGGGCCCGGCGGGTCCTGCGCGGGGTGGGCGCCCGGTCCACCGCGATCTGGCCGGACGAGGCCAGCCTGTCGTTGTGGGCACTGCCGCCGGCGCAGCTCACCACCACCCTGATCGACATGATCGAGCACGGGACCGGCGCGGCGGCCTATTACGCCGATGTGATGGAGGCGATCGTCGCGCTCGCGGTGAACGCGCCGGCCGGCCCACCGGTCAGCACGGCTGATTTCCTTGCCCGCCTTGACGCCGGCTGGCTGACACTGGCCTACGCCGGCTCCGGTGACGGCCAGGACGCGGCGTTGCTGCGCTCGGCCTCGCGGCACATCAGCGATATCGCACCGCGTTTCCGCACGCTGTTCCGCCGTCTCGGCGACGGGCTCGACGGGCCGGGCGGCTTCGGCGACGCGGACGTCTGGTACTGCATCCTGGAGGGCACCTCCGAGATCGCGGTGGCGGAAGCGCAGGCGCGGGCGCTGGTCGACCTGCTCGCCAGCTACGCGGCACACCGGCGGGGGCAGGACCGGGAGATCCTGCTGGCGGTGGACGAGTTCAGCGCGGTGTCCCGGCGGCTGCCGATCTGGCAGCTATACGAGCGGGCACGCTCGCTCGGGCTGGCCGTGCAAGTCTCGGCCCAGTCGTGGCAGGGGCTGGCCGCCGATGACGACGACCGTTACCGGGTCGCGGCCACCGCCGACGGCGGGATCTGGTTACTGCGCACCCCCCATCCCGATCCGGTGACCGGGCTCGCTGGCACCCGCCGGGCCGTCGACACCACACGGCGCCTGCTGGGGGTGCCGTTGTGGAGCCACGAGGGGTCGTCCCGGGTGCGGCAGACCCCGGTGGTCGATCCGGCCCTCATCCGCGCACTGGGCATCGGCCAGGCTGCCTACATCTACCGGGGAGGCGTGACCTTCGTCCTGATCAAGCGGCTGGTCGCCGCCCCTGCCGAGCTGAGCCGCCAGCCGGTCACGGCGCAGCAAGAGGCCGCCGCGGTGACAGCCAGTCATGCTGCCGTCCCCGCCGCGGGCCAGGAGCCGCCAGCCGCAGCGGCCGCTGCCACCGGCGCCGGGGACCCCGGCCGGGACCGGGCCCAGCCGCCGGACGCCAGCCCACTGCTGGACGAGGCGTTCGGCGGGGAACCGGCCTGAGCGCGCACGATCACGGTCACGATCCCGGGCGGCAGCCAGCCAGGCCTACCAGGATCCACCGCCCCCGCCGCCTCCCCCGCCGCCGGAGAAGCCGCCGCTGAAGCCACTCCCGCCCGACGCTGACGTTGGGGACCAGGTCGTGACGCTGTGCGCGGCGGCGTGATGGTAGGTGAAGAAGTAGGCGGAACGCGCCAGCAGCGCCATGTCGCCCACCCCGAGCGGCCTGCTGCTGCGGTACCACGACGGCGTCTGGTCCGCCTCGGTCAGTGCGGCTGTCACCGTGGCCCAGTCATCGGTGCACCTGAACACGATCGCGTATGGCAGGTAGCCAAAGAGCACGTCATCGTGCCCGGCGGGGTGAGCCTGCGAGACCGCCGCGGCCCTGATGTGATCCCGGAACCTGCGTAGCCGGGCGGCCAGATACTTCCCCTTCGCGGTGCGCACCGGCATCCAGCGGGCACCAACGATCATGGCCAGCCCAGCTAGCACGAGCGGGATTGGCAGCAGCCCCCCGTCGCCGCCGATGGCCACCAGCAGCAGCAGGAGCACGCTGATCACGAACACCAGCCAGCCGGCGACGCGCCATCTGCGGCGGACCCGGTCGGGGCGGCCGGTGAACCAGCCAAGGCCGGCCGCGTCCGCGTAGAGCGCGTTCCGCACCTGCCTGAGTGACCAGCCCATGGAAAGTGAGGACAGCCGCACCGATACCGTGCCGGAGTCCGCCCCGGCGTCCCTGGGCTCCGCCACGGCGTCCGTGGACTCCTGCGCAGCGTCCTCGAACAGCCCATCCAGCAGTATCCGCTCGTAGTCCAGGAGGTAACCACCCTGGCCACTGGGTTCGCCGAGCCGGACAAGCTGCAAGTCCCGCGACGCCGCTGCGCCCGGGACGTCTTCGATCCGCAGATAACCGCGCACCGCCAGGTCCACGATCGTGCCGGTGATCTCGCGGGATCCGGCCAGGCCGGTCAGCAGCACCCCAGCCTGCGCGGGCCGCAGGCCCTCGGGGGGCCCGGCCTCGATCGCTGGCTGATCACTCCCTCCTGCTGTCTCCCACGGCAGGCCGGCCGCGGGCACCGGTGGCCGCCGGTCACGGTGTTTCACCAGCACGATCACCGCCCCGGCGATGACCAGGATCAGCAGCAGGCCACCGGAAACGCCGAGCATATCGGGTGTCGCGGCAAAGGCCCGCTGGAAGGACCACCGCTCCTGCAGCACCGGACGGGCCGGCACGACCACGCCAGCCGGGATGGCCACCGCGACGGTGACACCTTCATGCGGGCCAAGGCCGGCCTGGGTGAAATGAGCGACACCGTCGGTGATGCCGCCCTGCTGGCAGGAGCTGGTGGATCCGCGTGGCCCGGCAAAGCACACCGCGCGGGTCACCGCCACCGGCGCGCTCACCCGCACGGTCGCCTGGCCGATGGGAACGCCCCACTGGTTCCCGGTCGCATTCCAGTAGAGCTCATCGTGGCTGGCGAACGCGTTCAGGGCGCCCCGTAGCACGTAGGTCAGCCGGTAGGTGTGCATCCCGGTGATGAGCACGCCAGGATCCCCGATCCTGATACTGGCCACTGAGCCGTTGTTCTCGACTTTGTACTGGGCCGGCGCGTCAGGCGACTGAACCGACCGCACAGTAAGCGGGTAGAGCCTGTCGTAGCTGCCGTTGTAGCGGGACCGGACCGGTATCTCGCGGATGATGCCGTGCCGCATGTCGCTGCCGAAGTCATAGACGATCTGCTCGTTGACCAGGACAGACCCGTCGCTCTGAATGGTGAAGGTGGTGTCATAGCTGACGATCCGCTCAGGACTGCCCTGCGCGCCCGCCCCGGCTGGTGCGGCCAGGATGACGGCGAGGGCCGCAGCCACGATGGCACCGGCCACCACCGGCCCTAGCAGCACTAACCGGAGGAAAGTTCGCATAACAGGCTCCCCTCTCGCCACCGCGAAAGCGGCGTGTACCCCGGAGCCGCCCGGACAGCGCGCTTCGGAGCCGTCCCCTTCGTCCAACCTAGCCATCCCAGCGGCACCGGCCAGGGGCGGATGTCCTGCCGCCGCGGGACCGATGCCTTCCGCAGGACCGGCTGCTCGGCCGCGTTTCAGGCGGCAGCCGCGTCCGCTGCGGGACGCGGCATTCGGCGGGGAGACGGCCTGAATCCACCGCGATGCCCGCTACGGTGATGGCGGGACCGGGGCCGCATCCGGCTGGATCCGGAGTGCTGGCCGTCGGCCGGGGGAGGCGATGGATGGTGCCGCAGCCCGCGCTGGAGCCGCTGCGTCGATGGGATCCCGACCGGATCGGGCCCTATGTGCTGCTCGGCCGCCTCGGTGCCGGGGCGATGGGCCAGGTGTTTCTAGGACGGTCCACGGCCGGCCGGCTGGTCGCGGTCAAGACGATCCGGATCGAACTGGCCGACGAAGCCGGATTCCGTGCCCGCTTCGCGCACGAGGTGGCCGCCGCCCGGCGGGTCAGCGGCGCCTTCACCGCCGCCGTGGTCGCCGCCGATCCCGAAGCTGAGATGCCGTGGCTGGCCACCGCTTACGTGCCCGCACCGTCGCTCAGTGCGCTGGTGCGTGCATGCGGCCCGCTCCCGGTGGCGGCGGTCAGATGGCTCGCGGCAGGATGCGCCGAGGCGCTGGAGTCGATCCACAGTGCGGGGCTGGTGCACCGGGACCTGAAGCCCTCCAACGTGCTCGTCTCCCCCGACGGCCCGCGGGTCATCGACTTCGGGGTGGCGCGCGCCACCGAGCGCATTCAGCTGACGGTCACCCGCGGGGCAGTGGGGACGCCCGCGTACATGGCCCCCGAACAGGCACGGGACACCCGGCAGGCGTCGATCGCCAGTGACGTCTTCTCGCTGGGCGCGACCCTGACGTTCGCGGTTACCGGGCATGCTCCCTACCACGGTGAGACGGTCATGGACATCCTGGTCCGGCTTGCGACCGAGCCACCTGATCTCACCGGGCTGCCGGCGGAGCTCACCGGCCTCATCGGGGCGTGCCTGGAGCGCAGCCCCAGGCGGCGGCCGACGTCTGCCGCGCTGCTGACCCAGCTCGGGCCTTTCGTCGATGCCCCGGACGGGCCGGGCGGCGGCCGGCCAAACCTGCCCGGCCCGGCGATGGCGCTGATCACCGACTACCAGCGCGGGCCGAAACTCGCCGGCCGGGCCCAGGACATCGAGATCGAGGAGGACAGCGAGGACGCGACGTTCGGTTCGCACACGGCACTGCCGGCCGCCTCATCCGCCGGGCGGGCAGGCAGGCCGGCTGGCGGGGCACGCCCCAGCTGGCGCCGGCCCGGCCGTTTTGCCGCGATCCTGGCTGTGACCGGCGCGGCCGCGGCGCTGGTGGGTGCGGGTGCCATCCTCGGCAGCTCACTGGCCGGCCCCGGGCACGAGGCGAAGGATCCCCCGGCCACGGTCGGTTTCCCCGGCGCGCCGCCCGGACCGCCCCCGAGCGCCTTCCCGGCAGTGACCGGCACTGCACCGGCCATCGTCATGCTCCAGCCCGTCGGGGACGGCGCCACCGTGTTCCTGATCCACGGCACCGGCTGGATACCCGGGAGCCGGGTAACCGTGACCCTGGCCGGTCACGGCGTCTCGCCCGTCCGCCCGGTCGCCGACCGGCAGGGAACCTTCAATTACGCCATCAACCAGGCGCACGAGTTCTTCGCCGGGCGGATCCCGGCCGGGGTGTACCAGGTGGTGGTGACCGCCCCGGGGGGCCGGCGGGCCGGGGCGCGGTTCGAGGTCAGCGGGCCACCACCGGGTGCCGGGCCCTCATCTCCGGCGCCATGAGCTTGCCCGGCCCCCCTCTGCCAATGGGTCACCTGCCCGTCAGGGGCCGCGCGTCCACCACAGGTCCTCCTGCCGGGAGCACCATGCGGGATCACTCAGCCTGGCCAGATCGGCGGCCGTGATGATGCCGTGCTCGATGAGTACCCGCACCACAACCTCATCGGAGAGCCTCGTGTCAGCCCGGATCAGGCCACGGTCGCTGATCTTGCGGCGCAGCACCTTGATGTGCTCGGCAACGCGCGCGGACAGCAGATCCCGGAAGGCCGGGTCACGGTCGAAGCGCTCGAGTTCGTGGTACGCGCCCGTCACCTCCAGGGCGGACCTGGCGATCTCCGGGGTCCTCGGGAGCGGTGAGGTCTCGGCCGGGTCGATCAGCCACGGCCGGCACCACATCAGCGCGACGAGGAAGAGCTTGGTCATGGGATCCAGGTACAGCGGGAGCAGGGTCGAATCACCATCCGGGCGGATCAGGGTGAGATCCTGGCCGGCATCCCAGGTCCCGGCCTGCCCGGCCACCGTCACCGACAGCGGCTGGCCCTCGTCGAGCATCGTGCGCGAGCCGACCAGGGCGGTACCCGCCCGCACGAACCAGCCCCCGGACGGCTCGCCATGCTCCTCCATCCGGGGCAGCCTGATCCGGTACCCCTCGCCCTCGGCGTAGAGAGCGTGCGTCTGGCTGATGTTGGCGATCCAGGCCCCGCCCGCCACCGCACTGATCACCCCCGCCCGCCGGGACAGCCCGCGCCCGGCCGCGACGGTCACATCAACGTCTGGTC
>DPMS01000772.1 GCA_003541285.1 Actinomycetota bacterium | reverse complement strand
CCAGCGCTTCCCTCACTCGTCGGTCCCTCATCCTGCCGCGGAAAGCTGCCCGCACCGCTTCTGGAGGCCCGGCCAGCAAACGCCTAAAGGTGATGGTAAGAGCGGGCCGGCCCGGACCGGCACGCGGGCGGGAGCATGGCGGAGAGCGCCGCCAGGCTGGGCAGGACCAGGTCGGGCTGGATTGGCGCTTGCCTGAGATCGTCCGGGGCGGTGGTTCCGGTGAGAACCAGGATTGCGCTCAGCCCTGCGCGTTTGGCGCCGGCGATGTCTGAGCTCAGGTGGTCGCCGATCACAGCGATGCGGCTGCAGCCCGTCAGTGCTTCCCGGGCGATGCTGAACATGGGGGGTTCGGGCTTGCCGATCACGGTGGCGGTGACGCCAGTGGCTGTCTCGACTGCGGCGAGGATCGCTCCTGTCGCCGGACGCGGGCCGTCACGGGTGGGGAAGACGGCGTCGCGGCTTGTCGCATACAGCGCCGCGCCGTTGCTGACGGCGGTCACCGCCGCCTGGAGTTCGCGGTAATGGAGCTCATCGTGACCGCCGATGACGACTAGCTGGGCTCGACTCGCCTCTGCCGCCGGGACAAGGCTGAAGCCGGACTGGGCGATCTCGTCCTGAAGGGCGGGGGAGCCGACGACGAAGACGTCGCGTCCCGGGCCGAGGTGAGCTGAGCTGAGGAAGCGGGCGGTGGCCGTGGCCGCGGTCAGCACGTCCCCGGTGGTTGCCGGTATGCCGATCTCTGTCAGCCGTGCCGCCTGTTCGGCGCTGGATGTCTGCGGGTCGTTGGTGGCGAACAGCACGCGAGTGCCGTGCGCGCGCAGGCTGGCGACCACGGCCGCCGCACCCTCGATCGGCTCGCCAGCGAGCCAGACGACCCCGTCCAGGTCGAGGATCACCCCGTCGTAGACGAAACGCCGGGTGGACCGGTCATCGCCCGGCGGCTGTCGCTGGCCTGCACCGCCGGTATCCAAGATTGTGGCCAGGACGGCGGTGTAGTCGCGGTCACCAAGGCCTGCTGCCTCGGCATCTGCCAGCCACCTGCGTGCCGCTGCCGCGGCGCGCAGGTCCAGGTCGGCCGTGGCTGCCGCACCCGCGATCAGGTCGGCGTCTTTGCGGGCGAGCGAGAGCGTGAAACGCGGCGCATATGCTCCGGACTCGATCGCCGGCCGGCGTCTGCTGGCCTGTTCGGCCAGCGGCGTGGCGGCCAGGACGTGATGGGCAGCGGCGTCGGTGAGCCCGAGCGATCGGGCCAGCGTGAGTACTTCCCCGAGACTGACGATGGTGGTGAGCAGGGCCGCGTTGGCCACCAGCTTGGCCGCAGCGCCCGCACCGAGTGGGCCGACGTGCAGGGACTCACCCAGGACGGCGAGGATCGGCTGTACCCGTTCCAGAACTGTGGCCGGGCCGCCAACGAAGAGGGTGAGCGAGCCAGATTCGGCCGCGTCGATGCTTCCCTGGACAGGTGCGTCGAGCATGCTGGTGCCGGCTGGCAGGGCTGAGGTGAGGAACCTGATTCCCGCCTGTCCCACCGTGGACATCTCGATCACTGTCGAGTGTGCGCCCACGCCCGCGGCGATCCCGTCACGTCCTGCCGTGACCGCTCGCAGGGCCGGCAAATCCGACACGAGGGTGATCAGCACCGGAGCACGAGCGGCAGCATCGGCGGGACTCNNCAGCGGGGCCATCCGCTGCGGCGAGCGGTTCCACACGATCAGTTCGCAGCCCGCGTTCAGCAACCGGCGTGCGACCCCGCTTCCCATGCGGCCAAGACCGACAACACCCACCGACGTCATCGCATCCTCACCGGGCGCGGTCCGTCATCGCACGTGACGACCCGGTAATGCGTGGTCAGGCACTGCTGGTCGTCCAGGATATGGAATGCGACCGCCGCTGGTGCCTGCTCGTCTGCGATGTCACCGTGCTCCCACGGCAGGGTCACGGTGGAGACCACCGCGGGCGCCACCAGCAGCGGCCGTCCAGCGAAGGTGGTGGCTGCCGGGGTGTGCGCGTGGCCGCACAGGATCGCGACGACCTGCGGGTGGCGGGCCACCAAGGCGGCCAGCCGGTGCTCGCCGAACTGCCGGATCGAGTCGACGTAGGGGACGTGCAGTGGCGCCGGCGGGTGGTGGAAGCACAGGAACGAGGTCACATCTGGGCGTTCGGCGAGCACCCGATCCAGCCAGGAGATGGTCTCGTCGGCGAGGTACCCGTCGTCCCGGCCCGGGATCGTGGAGTCGCAGAGCGCGAACAGGGCACCGGCCGTGTGGCGCACCCGGTTGACCGGGACGCCAGCGTCTGCGCCGCCATTCTCGCCGAGCAGGATCTCGCGGTAGAGGGCCCGGGTGTCGTGGTTGCCCGGACAGGGGAACACCGGGTGCCGCGAGGCCGACAGGATGGTGCGGGCCTGCTCATACTCGGCGGGCAGGCCGTGATCGGCGATATCCCCGGTGACCACGACCGCGTCCAGCGGCATGGACAGGCCGTTCAGGTAGGCCACCACGGCGGCGGCCCGTTCGGCCCGGCCCTTACGGCCGTCCAGATGCGTGTCGCTGAACTGCGCGAAGACGATCATCTCGTGCCCCTGCGTGTCGCATGACCGGTGAGGCCGGCTGACCCTTGTGCTCCCTGCCTGCGACGCTAGGGGAAAACCGGATCAACGTTAAGCTCCAGTTCGGTGCCTAAAGACTGGTCCACTTCTGGGAGAGATCTGGATCTGTATCTCGACCTCGATACGGCCCGGGGGCGGCGGGCCGGGCTGGAAGAGGCGCTACGCGACGCGATCCGCGTGGGCCGGCTCGCGCCGCGCACCGCGTTGCCCTCAACCCGGTCACTGGCCCAGTACCTGGGCTTTGCCCGTGGCACCGTGAGCGCCGCCTACGACCAGCTGGTGGCCGAGGGCTACCTGATCACGCGGCGCGGATCGGGCACCAGGGTCGCGGACGTCCCGCCGCCCCCGGCAGGCCCGGTCGGCTTCGCGCCGCCAGCCGCCGTACCCCGGCACGACCTGCGACCTGGCCGGCCCGACCTGACCACCTTCCCGGCCACAGCATGGTCGCGGGCGACCCGGCGGGTGCTGACCAGTGGCTCCGCCGAGATCCACACTCTTGGTGACCCGCGCGGACGCGCCGAACTGCGCACCACCCTGGCCAGCTACCTGGGACGTGCTCGCGGTGTGCTGGCGGTCCCGGACCGGGTCGTGATCACATCCGGCTACTCCCAGGCCCTTGGCCTGCTCGCGCGGGTGCTTGCAAGCGCCGGCGCGGCCGCCGTCGCCATGGAGGACCCGGGCCACCCATTCCACCGGGAGATCGTCCGCCGCGCCGGGCTGAGCACCCTCGCCCTGCCCGTGGATGACGAGGGCGCCCGCACCGATCTGCTCACCCACGCCCGGTTCTCCGAGGCGGCCGCGGTGGTGCTCACCCCGGCCCACCAGTACCCGACCGGGGTGACCCTGCACCCCGACCGCCGCCACGCCCTGACCAGCTGGGCCAGGGCTACCGGCGGCCTGGTCATCGAGGACGACTACGACGGTGAATTCCGCTACGACCGCCAGCCGGT
>DPMS01000207.1 GCA_003541285.1 Actinomycetota bacterium | reverse complement strand
CGTGCCCGCCACCGTGCCCGCGCTAGAGCCGGAACACCTGCGTGATCTCGCTGGCGGTGCCGACGTGGGCAAAGACATGTTCCAGGCACAAGAGCGCCGCCTCGTGCCGCTGCGGGGAGGTCCCGGCTGAGGCGTCGGAAACCACGAAGCACCGGTAATCGAGGTTGCGCGCGTGCTGGACGGTCGAGCTGACACAGATGTCTGTGCACACGCCGGTGACGATCAGGTTCTCCGCCCCGGCTCCCCGCAGGACGAAATCGAGATCCGTGCCGAGAAACGCGTCATAGCGGCGCTTGTTCCGGATCAGCCGGTCTCCTGGCTCCGGCTTCAGGTCGTCCACGATGTCCAGCCCGGGAGTCCCCTCCAGGCAGTGCGGGGGCTCGAATTCCAGCTCGATCCCGAAGTCCGACCCGTCGGCCCGGTGCATTTCCTGTGTGTAGACCACGGGGAACCCTTTCGCGCGCGACCTGCGCGCCAGGTCCGCGATCGCCGGCGTGATCCCCACCGCCCCCGGCGCCGCTACCGGTGCCCCGGGAATGACGAAGTCGTTCTGCATGTCGATGATCAGCAAAGCCGTCTTGCCCGGCTCGCTCACCAGGCCGGCCACGTCCGCTCTCATGTCTCGTTCCTTTCTTCCCGGCCGGGCCGGGAGGTCAGGGCGTGCGCGATGGGCACGCCCGGCCGGTATGCCAGATGGAGGTAGCTGGGTGCGTCGATGACAGTCAGGTCGGCTCGTGAGCCGGGCGAGAGCACTCCGATGTCGTCCCTGCGCAGTGAGCGGGCAGCGCCCGCGGTGGCCGCCCAGAGCGCCTCAGCGGCGGTCATGCGCATCTCGCGGACCGCGAGCGCGATGATGAACGGCATGGATGAGGTGTAGCAGGACCCCGGGTTGCAGTCGGTGGCGAGCGCCAGTGTGACACCGGCGGCGAGCAGCCGCCGCGCGTCCGGGTAGGCAGACCGGGTGGAGAACTCCACCCCCGGCAGCAGCGTCGCGACGGTCCGGCCGCCGGCCAGTGCGTCGACGTCGGCATCGGTGAGATGCGTGCAGTGGTCCACGCTGGCAGCGCCGAGTTCCACGGCGAGCCGCACACCGGGGCCGGCTGACAGCTGGTTGCCGTGCACCCGCAGCCCGAGCCCGGCGGAGCTGCCCGCCGTCAGGACGGCGCGCGCCTCGTCCCCGTCGAAGGCATGCGGGCTGGCTGGCTCGCAGAACACGTCGATCCACCGCGCGTGCGGCGCGCAGGCCTGCAGCATCTCACCGCAGACAAGCCGGACATAGTCGTCCCGCCGTGCCCCGGCGGGCACCACGTGCGCCCCGAGGAAGGTCGTCTCCGGCGTGAGGAGGCCGGCCAGCCGCAGCGCCCGGGCTTCGCCGCCGACCGTGAGCCCGTACCCGCTCTTGATCTCGACCGTGGTCGTGCCCTGCGCGCGCATCTCGGCAACGCGGGTCCTCAGCAGCTCCAGCAGCCGCTCGTCGCTGGCGTCGCGGGTGGCAGCGACCGTGCTGGCGATCCCCCCGCCGTCGTAGGGCGTCCCGGCCATCCGGCTGGCGAACTCGGCGGCCCTGTCGCCGGCGAACACCAGATGGCTGTGGGAGTCCACGAAGCCGGGGACGACCGCCCGGCCACCGAGATCGCGCCGGGCGTCGGCGGCCGGGGCGTCCCCGGCCGCCCCCACCCAGGCCACAGCGTCCCCGCTGATGATGACCGCGCCGTCGTGGATCACGCCGAGCGGCGAGCCGTCGCCGCAGCCCGGGTCATTGGTGACCAGTTCGGCGATCCCGGTGAGCAGGGCCGAGCTCATCTGTCCTCCCGCCCGCTATGTCGATCACCACGTCGGATGCCAGCCCCCCGGCAGCATCGCGTACTGGGCGAACCATCTCATCTGCGGCGCCGGCCCGGGGCCGCAGCCGGCGGTCCGCCTTGTTCACCGGCCGGCGCCTCCCGCATCGGGACCCGGATGCCGCAGTTCCCGGCGACGTCGGCGGCCCGCTCGTAGCCGGCGCCGGGGGGGCTGAGGACGCCCCCTCCCCATGGGACCTGGTGCCCGGCGGCCAGCACCATCACCGCAGCCTACAATCTGTCTGGTATCCCAGACTCTTGCGAGGCACACGTCCCATGGCCAGGGTCCCGGCAGCGTCACACGTCCTGGGCATCCTGCGGTACCTGGCCAGGCAGGCCGGCCCAGTGCCGGCCGCCGCGATCTCCCACGGCCTCCGGCTGCCCCGCTCCACCACCTACCACCTGCTCGCGACGCTCTGCGCGGAGGGCTTCGTGGTCCACCTGCCGGAGGACCGCCGGTACGGGCTGGGCGTGAGTGCGTACGAACTCGGATCGGGGTACACGCGCCAGGCGCCGCTGCAGCGTCTGGCGCGGGTCCCGCTCGCCAGCCTGGTCGACTCCACCGGGCACACCGCGCATCTTGCTGTACTCCACGGCCGCGAGGTCATCTACGTCATCGAGGAACGCGCACCGGGCAGGCCGCCCCTGGTCACCGACGTCGGAGTGCGGCTGCCCGCCACGCTCACCGCCAGTGGCAGGGCGATGCTGGCCGCGCTGCCCGCGGCGCAGGTCCGTGCCCTGTTCCCTGGCCGGGAGGCATTCGTCCTGCGCGGCGACGCGGGCCCGCGATCGCTGGCCGCGCTGCGGCAGCGCCTCGGCGAAGTCCGCCGGGCCGGCTACGCGGTGGAGAACGGTGAGATCACCCCGGGATTCGCCTCGGTCGCCTCGGCAGTCCGCGACCACGCCGGGCACCCGGTGGCCAGCGTCGCACTCACCTACCCCCAGCACGAGGTCAGCGGCCGGTCCGCTGCCACACTGGGTGAGCACGTCATGCGGACCGCCCAGATGGTGAGCAGGAGGCTGGGCGCCTGACAGCACCGTATAGCGCGGTCTGCCAAAGACCGCGCGTGCATGCTGTCAATGATTGCCAATGATGAGCGGACCGGGCCATGCATACGATCGAGACTGCCCCGGCGGCGTGATTCCGCACTCACCTGCCGATTTCCCGCATCTTCGATGCCCGGCGCCCCTGCCTGGAGGCTGGCCATGACCGTTGAGTTCGGGCTCGCCCTGGAGAACTTCACACCCGGCCGCAAGACCCCGAGCATGGACGCCGTGGTGGAGTACGCCCAGACCGCGGAGGAACTCGGCTTCGCCTCGGTCTGGGCCTGGGACCACATCTTCCTCGGCGCCCGGCGGCCGTTCCCTTTCCTTGAGGCGCTGACCACGCTGACCACGGTGGCGGCCCGCACCAGCCGGATCCACCTGGGCACCGGCGTCCTGGTCCTGCCCATCCGGGAGCCGGCCATCCTGGCCAAAGCGACGGGAACGCTGCAGATCGCCAGCGGCGGCCGCCTGGTCCTGGGCCTGGCGGCCGGATGGTACGAGCGCGAGTTCGAGGCGACCGGCGTGCCGTTCAAGAGCCGCGGCACTGCCTTCGAGCGCAACCTCGACATGGTCTTCCGGCTGTGGGGAGAAGACGACCTGTCCGGTGAGTGGGATGGCCGGGTGCTGCGGCACGTACGGATGCTGCCCCTCCCGGGGCCGCGCCCGCAGGTGCTCATCGGCGGCTACGTGGACCGGGTGCTCAAGCGTGCCGCGACCCTCGGCGACGGCTGGATCACCTACTTCTACACCGCCGGTTCCTTCGCCCGGTCCTGGTCGAAGATCCGCGCGTTCGCCGAGGAGGCGGGCCGCGACCCGGACCAGTTGCGCAACGCCGCCCAGCTTCCCCTGTGCATCGGCCCCTCGTTCGAGCACGCCACCAGATCGGTGAACGAGTACGTGGCGGAGTACTTCGACACCCCCGCGTGGAGCGAGTCGACAGCGGACAGCTCCATCCGGGGCACTGCCGAGCAGTGCGCGGAGCAGATCGCGGCGCACATCGAGGCCGGTGCGCAGCACCTCATCTTCTGCCCGTACAACTATGAGCGAGAGCAGGTGCACCGGCTCGCGACCGAGGTGCTGCCGCTGCTGGGTGCCCGGCTGCCGGGGGCCGCGTGATGGAGGCGGTGACCTTCCGCGAGGCCCGCAGGCAGCGCGAGGTGGCGGAGCGGAGGGTCGCGGACAAGCGGATGACCGCGGACCAGGCGGTGTCACTCATCCGCGACGGGGATCACATCGCGATCGGCGGGACCCTCTATTCGCGCACGCCGATGGCACTGCTGTTCGCGCTGCTGAGGCGGCGCCCCCAGCGGCTGACCCTCTCCCGGCCGCTCGCCTGCTACGAGGTCGAGCTCTTCCTGGCCGCGGGTGCCGCGGAGCGGATCGTCACCAGCTGGGTCGGNNGCAGACCGTCACCTGCCCCTATACCGGCGAGCAGCTTGCCGCCTTCCCGGCCCTCAACCCGGACGTGGCTGTCATCCATGCGCATCGCGCCGACATGTACGGCAACGTCCAGGTCGACGGCTACCGGCACATGGACACCGACATGGCCCGCGCGGCCCGCACGGTCATCGTCAGCGCGGAGCGGATCGTGAGCCCGGAGGAGATCAGCGCGCAGCCCTGGGCGACCATGCTGCCGCACTTCGCCGTCGATGCGGTGGTGGCAGCCCCGCACGGGGCCTACCCCCACGAGTGCTACGGCAGCTACGAGGCCGACACCGATCATTTCGATTCCTATGTCCAGGCCATCCGGGAGCACGGGACCGGCGCCGCGCTGCGTTATGTCGAGGAATACGTCGACGCCTACCCCGACTTCGCGGCCTTCCTGGACGCGGTCGGCCCCGACCGGCTGGCGGCACGGTCAGCGGGAGCGGAGAGGCTGATGCCGCGATGAGCGAGGCCACCGCCGACGAGCTGATGGCGATCACCGCGAGCCGGCTGCTCGCGGACCACCGGGTGGTGTTCGCGGGCGTCGGGATGCCGCTGCTCGCCTCCGCCCTCGCGCGCCGCCGCCAGGCACCGAACCTGACCATCGTGCTGGAGGGCGGCATCATCGGGACATCCCTGCTGCCCGGGCATCTGCCGATCTCGACCAACGAGATGCGGGCCGCCTACGGCGCGCAGATGCTGACCGACATCACCGACATCTTCCTGTTCGCCCAGCGCGGGTTCTTCGACTATGGCTTCCTGGGCGCCGCGCAAGTCGATCAGTACGGCAACATCAACACCAGTGTCATCGGCAGCGTCGAGCACCCCAAGGTGCGGCTGCCGGGCAGCGGCGGCGCCAACGACATCATCTCGCTGTGCAACGAGATCTTCATCGTCACCCAGCACGAGCCGCGCCGTTTCGTCGAGCGGGTCGACTTCATCACAAGTCCCGGCTATCTCTCCGGTGACGACAGCCGCGAACAGGCCGGCCTGCTGTTCGGCAGGATCGGTGCGGTCGTCACCGACCTCGCGCTCATGGACTTCGAGCCTGGCAGCAAGCGGATGCGGCTGCGCGCACTCCAGCCTGGCGTCACAGTGGAGCAGGTACGCCAGCAGACCGGTTTCGGCCTGCTGACAGCTGACACGGTCGGGCAACTGCCGCCGCCCACCGCCGAAGAACTCCAGATATACCGAACGCTGCGTGAGGGAGTGCCAGCATGATCCCCCAGCCCGCCCGCCGCCTCGGCCTGATGATTCCCTCGTCCAACACGATGATGGAACCGGACTTCGTGACCGGCGCGGGGCCCGGCACGACCGTGCACACCGCGCGCATGTTCATGGAGGACACCACGCCCGAGGGCGAGAACCGGATGCTCGACGAGTTCGCGCTACCCGCCGCCAGGGATCTCGGCACAGCGCGCCCGCACGTGGTCGTCTTCGGCTGCACCAGCGCCGGCGCCCTGCGCGGCAACGGCTACGACACGCAGCTGTGCCAGCAGATCAGTGAGCTGGCAGGTGCGCCGGCGGTGTCCACGATCGGTTCGGTCCGGGAGGCGATCGAAGCGGCCGGGGCGGCCCGCATCGGCGTGATCACACCGTACGTCGACGAGCTGAACGAGAAGATTAAGGCGAGCATCGAGGCCGACGGGGTCACCGTCGCCCGGATCGCTGGCCTGGGCATGACGGAGAATTTTGAGATCGCCCGGGTCGCTGGCGGGGCCATCGTGGATTTCGCCGTCCGTGCGCTTGGCGACCTCGCCGCGAGCGGCGCCATCGACCTGGTCTTCGCCTCATGCACCAATTTCGGCGCGATGGCGGCCAGGCCGGTGATCGCCGAGCGGCTGGGCGTGCCGGTGGTGACCAGCAACCAGGCCGTGCTCGCCGCGGCCCTCAAGCGGCTAGACACGGTCGCTGCCTGAGCGGGCGGGCGCCGAGTCCGGAAGGGATCCGATGGTTTCATCGCCATTTGATTACGTGGCTGTGGCCAGCTATGAGGAGGCGGTGCGGCAGTTGCGCGACCACGGCGACGACGCCAAGGTCCTCGCCGGCGGCCAGAGCC
>DPMS01000491.1 GCA_003541285.1 Actinomycetota bacterium | reverse complement strand
AGGCCGTGGCGGCGCAGGAGGCGCTGACCGACCACGACGTGATCGCATTCCTCACCGCCTGGGCGGACAACACCTCCCCCCGCGAGGCGGCGGCCTACGTGCACTACGGGATGACCTCATCCGATCTGCTCGACACCGCGCTGGCACTGCAGCTGGCCGAGGCCACCGATCTGCTGATCACGCGGGCCTCCGCCCTGGTCGCGGTGCTGCGCGAGCACGCGCTCAGCCACGCCGGCACGCTGCGGGTCGGGCGGACGCACGGCATCCACGCCGAACCCGACGTGTGGGGGCACCGGGTGGCTGATTTCGCGTTCGCGGTTGCCCGCTGCCGGGACAGGCTCCGCCGCGCCCGGGAGGCGGTTGCCGTCGGCAAGCTGTCGGGGCCGGTCGGCACTTACTCCAACATCGACCCGGCCATCGAGGCATCGGTGATGGCCGAACTGGGGCTGCGCCCGGCCGAGGTGGCAACCCAGGTCGTCTTCCGCGACGGCATCGCGGAATGGGTGAGCGTCCTCGCCCTGCTCGCCACCGCCTGCGAGGCGATTGCGCTGGAGGTCCGGCACGGCCAGCGGACCGAGGTGCGCGAGCTTGCCGAGCCGTTCTCGGCGAGCCAGAAGGGCTCCTCCGCGATGCCGCACAAGAAGAACCCGATCCGGTCCGAGCGGATCTGCGGCCTGGCCCGCATGGTGCGGGCCTACGTGACACCCGTCACCGAGGGCATGGCCCTGTGGCACGAGCGGGACATCTCCCACTCCAGCGTCGAACGCGTGGCACTGCCCGACGCGGCCATCGCCACTGACTACCTGCTGCACCTGACCACCGGCCTGGTCCAGGGGCTGGTGGTGGATCCGGCCCGGATGCGGGCGAACCTGGAGTCGACCGGCGGGCTGATCTACACCTCGAGCGTGCTGCTCCGGCTGGTCGCGGCGGGGATGTCGCGCGAGGACGCCTATGCCCTGGTCCAGGGTGCCGCCATGGCCACCTGGGAAACCGGCACCCCGTTCCGGGAGACACTGCGCAAGCACGCCGCCGCGCAGGGCCGGGAGATAGACGAGGGCGGGCTCGATGAGGTGTGCCGTCCGGAGCGGTACGTGTCCCGGCTGGGACCGGTCTTTGACCGGCTGCGGGCACTCACGTGACCGGCTCTCTCCGGCACCTGTACTCGGGCAAGGTGCGCGAGGTCTACCAGCTGGACGACGGTCTGCTGCTGCTGGTGGCGACCGACCGCATCTCCGCCTACGACCATGTGCTGCCCACGCTGATCCCGGACAAGGGCAAGATCCTCACCCAGCTGTCGTTGTGGTGGTTCGAGCGGCTGGCCGACCTGGTACCCAACCATCTGGTGGATGCCCCGATCCCCGAGCAGTTCGCCGGCCGTGCCATGGCCTGCCGGCAGCTGACCATGATCGATGTGGAATGTGTCGCCCGTGGCTATCTGGCCGGGTCGGGCTGGCGCGACTACCGGCGGACCGGGGCGGTATGCGGAACGCCGCTGCCCGCCGGGCTGGCCGAGAGCGCACGCCTGCCGGAGCCGATCTTCACCCCCGCCAGGAAGGCACCCCGGGGCGAGCATGACGAGAACATCCCGGTGGCCTCCGTGGCGGCCCAGGTGGGCGCGGAGGTCGCGGCCGAACTGGAACGCATCACGCTGGCGGTGTACCAGCGTGGCGCGGAGGTGGCCGCCAGCGGCGGCATCATCGTGGCCGACACCAAGCTCGAGTTCGGCTTTGCCGCTGACGGGCGGCTGCTGCTGGCCGACGAGGTGCTGACACCGGATTCNNCGCAACCAGCCGGGTGCGCCGCCCCCGGAACTGCCGGAGGAGGTGGTCGAGCAAACCAGAGCCCTCTATATCGCCGCATATCAGCGCATCACGGGACAGCCTTGGGCATAGTTGTCGGATGGTCTTCCGGGCCGGAAGAGTCATGGGGGCTTACCGACGGCCCGCGGATGACCTGGCACCATGGAGCGGGGGAACGGGGTGAGAACCGCGTGACCGGGAGACAGATGGTGGGATTGGGAGTGCTTCTCCGCCCGCTGCGCCCGAGATGCCCGCAATGACGTGCGGACTGCGGCGCGGGTGGGATACTGGACCACGCGTGAACCACGCTGCCCGCTCACTATGCCGCCAGCGAGCAGTTCGCGTTAGGCTGGCCCGCCGCGTTATCCGGCCGAGGGCCGGCCCGACCGATATCCGAGGAACAGGAGCAGCGCGCCCATGACCGTTGGCCCGGAGACCTGCTACCGCGTGCGAGGCGGCGCCCCGCTGCAGGGCACTGTCTTTGTGCAGGGGGCGAAGAACGCCGCGCTCAAGATGATCGCCGCTTCGCTGCTGGCATCTGAGGGCAGGACGGTGCTGCGCAATGTGCCGGTGATCGAGGATGTGCGCCGGGCAGTGGAACTGGCGCAGGCGGTCGGTGCCGTGGTGAAGTTCCACGAGGCCGAACGCACCCTCGTGGTGGACGCCTCCACCCTGACCAGCCCGGTGCTGCCGGCCGAGATCGCCCGCAGGTTCCGCGGGTCGGTCCTGTTCGTTCCCGCCCTGCTGCACCGGCTCGGCGAGGCTGTCATCGAAGGCATCGGCGGCTGCAACCTGGGGGACCGCAACCTCGATTTCCACTACCGGGGATTCGCCCGGCTCGGCGCTACCGTCGACGAGGCCGGGGACAAGATCCATGTCAAGGCCGGGCGGCTGCGCGGAGCCCACCTGTACCTGGACACCCCGTCTCACACCGGCACCGAGAACCTGATCATGGCTGCCTCGCTCGCCCCCGGCACCACGGTGATCGACAACACCGCGCAGGAGCCCGAGGTGCTCGATGTGATCGCGTTCCTCACCAAGATGGGCGCGCAGATCACCGGCGGCGGCACCGGGTTCATCACCGTACGGGGCGTCGAGGACCTGGTCGCCACCGAGCACACCGTGATGGCCGACCGGATCGACGCCGGGGTCTTCGCCATGGCCGCCGCGATCACGGGTGGCGAGCTGAGCCTGGTGGGAGCCAACCTGGAGCACTTCGGGGTGGTCCGCTGGAAGCTCGAGCAGATGGGCGTGGAGTTCGCATCGAACGGCGCGGTGCTCCAGGTGCGCAGGGAGCGCACCCTGCGGCCGATCAACGTGATCACCAGCCCGTATCCAGGGTTCGCCACCGACCTGCAGTCCCCGATCATGGCGCTCAGCTGCCTGGCGGACGGCACCAGCTATATCCGGGAGACCATCTACGACGGGCGTTACACCCTGGTGGGCGAGCTCACCAAGATGGGCGCGAAGGTCGAGGTGGACGGCAACGTGGCCATCGTCCATGGCCCGTCCATGCTCAAGGGAACCAAGGTGGTCGCGCATGACCTGCGGACCGGGATCGCGCTGATCCTCGCCGGGCTGTCCGCCGAGGGCGAGACCGTGGTCGCCCCCGGCTATCTGATCGACCGGGGGCATGCGGCGATCGCGAGCAGGCTCAGCACCCTCGGCGCCGATATCACCGCGGAGGAGAGTGCCTGAAGTGGCGGGCCGGCCTTTTCAGCCACGCTGCGGTGAGTTACGAAAGAGACGTTCCCTGCGTCCCTTAGCCGAAGGCCAGACAATGAACCCATGGGAGAAACCGCCCGCGGCTGCGGGCGCGGCGTTAGGGCCTGCCGTGACGGCCCTGGCAGCTGATTCCTTCCCCAGCAGGTGGCCCGGGCGCCGGGCCGTGCCAGCTGAGCGATCCGCATGAACCCCGGGCAGCGGCAGTCCGCGCTGGAACTCACGATCGGCGTGGTAGGCCCGCACGATCTCGTGGAGCGCGTGATGCTGTCCGGCGCCACGCTGTCGGGGGCGGCCCCGGTGGGGGCGGCTGGCGCGGCTGTTGGCATGAGTGGTGCGGGCTGGCCGCAAGGACAGCCCTCCTTCGCCGGGCTCGGGCTGGCCAGGCGGCTGGTGGCCGCTGCTTACCGCAGCGAGCAGGAGGCGCCGGACAAGGTACTGCGGCTCGGCCCTGGGATCGACGTTTTTCTCTTCGCCAGCCCGGTCCCCCAGGAGTACGCCCGCCGGGCAGGCGTCCTGCACGGGCCCGCCACCTGCGTCCCGCTGGCCGGCAGCGCCCTGTTCGCCACCTTGCTGCGGGCGGGCGCGGACGGCCGGTATGACCTGTCCAGAGTCAGCGTGGACGTCCTGGCCCGCAGGGATGTCGAGGACGCCTTCACCGAACTGGGTATCGCCGCGACGAACATACACGTCCGGGAGGACCCGGCCAACGCCGCGACGCTGGCCGCCTTTCATGAACGGCTCTGGCGCCGCGGCCAAACGTCGGTGGCGTTCACGTGCCTGGAGTCGGTGGCGCAGCGGCTGGCAGCGGCCGAGATCCCCGTCCTGGCCGTCCGGCCCACCGGCAGCGCGATCCGGGCGGCGCTGCGGACCGCCACCCTGCTGGGAGCGCACCGCCGGCTGGAGGAGGCGCAGCTCGCGGTGGCTGTCGTGGAGGTGCCGACGCTCCGCGAGACCCCGCGGCGCCCGGCCCCCCGGCAGTCGCGGGAGGAACTGCGGCTGACCGTTCACCGGTTCCTGCTGCAGGAAGCACAGCGCATGCAGGCGACGGTCGCCCGGGTCAGCGATCACGCCTTCCTGGTCATCGCGACCCGTGGCTCACTGTCCGGGGTCACGGACGGTTTCCGGGTGCCGCCGTTCGCCGACCGGGCCCGCAACGAACTCGGCGTCGCGGTCGAGGTGGGCGTCGGCCTGGGCAGGACGGCCCAGGACGCGGAGGGGAACGCGCGGACCGCCCTCGCCCGCTCCCAGGCCGGCCCTGGTGCCAGGGGTTTCGCGCTGGACCGGGACGGGCATGCGCTGGTCCCGGCTCCGCGCTCGGCCACCGCGGCCCCGGCGGGCAAGCCGAAGGGGCTGGAGACGCTGTCGCGGCTGGCGGAGAAGCTCCCGGTCGGGGACGGCACCCGGGTGGTGGATGCCGAGACGGCCGGCCGCCTGCTCGGAGTGACCTCGCGGACCGCCCGGCGGCTGCTGCACACCCTGGTCGAAGAGGGACTCGCCTGGCCGCTGCCACCGAACCGGACGCCCCAGCCCGGCCGCCCGCGCCAGTTCTACCGCCTCGTCACCGAGAAACTGGAGCACCGGCCGGTTTCGTGAGTCAGTGCCTGCGCGGGTAGGCACGGGCTACGGCCAGGAACTCCTCGTTCTCCTGCTCGTCACCGATCGAGATCCGGGCACCTTCACCCGCGAACGGCCGGATGCTGATTCCCGCGCGGGCGCAGGCGGCGGCGAAGTCCTCGGTGTCGGCACCCAGGCGCAGCCAGACGAAATTCGCTTCGGTGGGCGGCACGGTCCAGCCCCGCGAGCACAGTTCGTCACGTACCCGGGTCCGCTCCTTCACCACCTGTTCCACCCGCGCCAGCAGTTCGGCTTCGGCCGCCAGCGAGGCGACAGCGGCCGCCTGCGCAATCGCGTTCACCGAGAACGGCACAAGCGTCTTGCGGACAGCCTCAGCCACCGGTTCATGCCCGATCAGGTAACCGACCCGGAGCCCCGCCAGGCCATAGGCCTTGGAGAAGGTACGCAGGACGGCCGCGTTGGGGCGGTCGCGGTAGAGGTCAAGGCCGTTGGGAACACCGGGGTCACGCACATACTCGGCGTAGGCCTCATCCAGTACCACCAGGCACTCCGGTGGCACGCTGTCCAGGAAGTCCTCAAGCTCCGCCCGGCGCACGACCGTGCCGGTGGGGTTGTTCGGGTTGCACACGAAGACCACCCTGGTCCGCGGGGTAATCGCGGCAGCCATCGCGGCCAGGTCATGGGTCTCGTGCTGGATCGGCACGATCACCTCGTCCGCACCCGAGAGCCTGACCAGGAGCGGATAGGCCTCGAACGAGCGCCATGCGTACATCACCTCAACGCCAGGCTCCGCGGCGGCCGCCAGCAATTGCTGGGTCACCCCGACAGAGCCGCAGCCCACGGCGATGTGCTCCGGCGGGACGCCATGGCGCTGCGCGATCGCCCCGGTCAGGCTGGCCGCCCCGTTATCGGGGTACCGGTTCACATCGGCGGAGGCCCGGGCGATGACCTCGGCGACCGAAGGCAGCGGGCCGAACGGGGACTCGTTCGATGACAGCTTGAACGACCTGCCGTCCGGGCCGGCCACCCGCGCGCCCGGCTTGTATGGCGCGAACTGATCCAGGACGCTGCGGAAACGCGGTGATCGTGCGGACACCTATCCTCCGTGGTCAAGTCTGGAATCCCAGTCTGCCACCCGCTGCGGGCCGGCGGAGCCACGCGACGGCCGGTCACCGGTGCGGGCGCAGCATGGGCGGATGGAGCAGGTCGGCGTCACCACGCCGGTACAGCTGGGCGGGACGGCCCCCGGCCGAAGCCGTGACCGAGCCGACCGGAACCAGGAACCCCTCTGCTCCGGTCACCTTCCGGTGGAAGTTGCGTGGATCCAGGGGCGTGCCCCAGACGATCTCGTAGACCCGGCGGAGTTCGGCGACCGTGAACTGATCCCGGCAGAACGCGGCTGCCAGCGGGGTGTACTCGAGCTTGGCCCGGGCCCGTTCCACCCCGTCTTGCAGGAT
This sequence comes from Actinomycetota bacterium, assembly GCA_003541285.1. GTDB lineage: Bacteria > Actinomycetota > Actinomycetes > Streptosporangiales > Streptosporangiaceae > UBA9676. The sequence goes on along the minus strand of DPMS01000491.1, from coordinate 7,639 downwards.
CCTGGCGTGGTCGAACGCCATCTGGCCAAGCGCGGCGACCGGCTGCCAGCTCATCTGCGCCCGCGTCGGCGCGGGCAGGTCGGGCGCCAGGCCCAGGTAGGCCACCGACACCACTCGCTGCCGCGGGTCGCGGTCAGGGTACCCATAGGTCTGCAACTGCTCCAGATGGACGGGCGCGCCAGCCAGGCCGGCGCGTTCGGCCAGCACGCGGGCGGCGGCGGCGGGCAGGTCCTCGTCGAGCCGGATGAAGCCGCCCGCGAGCGCCCAGCGCCCCGGATGGGGCGGGGTGTCACGCCGCCAGACCAGCGCCGCGAGTGCCTGCTCCCGCACGGTGAGGATCACAAGATCCACGCTGACCGCCACCCGGGGGACTGACATGCTGGCACGGTAGCGCGGCGGGTGGCCGGCCGGCGATCAGCCGGGCTCCGGGGAAAGGATCAGCTGCCTTCCAGGGAAGCCAGCACCTGCCCGAAGCTGGCGTAGACGTCCTCGGTGAACAGCACGAAGCGTGCCTCCTCGATCTGGCTCCGCGCCTGGTTCACCGTGGTCAGCGCGATCCTGGCGGCGTCGTCATGCGGCCATCCGTAGATCCCTGCCGAGACCGCGGGAAACGCCACGGTCCTGGCGCCGAGTTCGTCGGCGACACGCAGCGACTGCACATAACAGGAGGCGAGCACCGCAGAGCGGTCCTGGGTCTTTGAGTACACCGGGCCCACCGTGTGGATCACCCAGCGGGCCGGAAGATCGCCTGCTGTGGTCGCCACCGCCTCCCCGGGCGGCAGGCCGTCCGGGTAGCGTGAAGCCCGCAGCAGGCGGCACTCGGCAAGAATGGCAGGGCCGCCGCGGTGGTGGATCGCCCCGTCCACCCCGCCACCGCCGAGCAGGGACGAGTTCGCCGCGTTGACGACGGCATCGGTGTGCTGCCGGGTGATGTCGCCGAGTTCCAGCGTGATCCTCATGTGCTGTGGCTTTTCACGATGGTTGGAACCTGGCTTCCTTTCGAGCGGCCGGCCGCCAACATGGCCGCCTGCGCCACGCCAGAACGGGCCTGCGCGTGCAGTGGTGCAGGTGCCGGACAAGACGCCCTGATGAGGGCCAATCTATCGACGCCCCGGCCGATGGCGACTGGGGGGTGCTGGAGGATGCGTTCGGACAGGTAAAGCAGTTGCCGGATTTCGGCTTCGGTTATCTGGCCGGCGAAGTGGCGCTGCACCGCGTCGGCGAATGCTGGCTGAGCTGCGGCGAAGGTCTTTTCGCCCTCGGCGGTGAGTGTGGCGTAGACGGTCCGCCGGTCTGAGGGGTCTTTTTCGCGGGTGATCAGGCCGCGGTCCTGGAGCCGGTCGGCGGTCTTGGTCACCGCGCTCTTGCCGAGAGTGAGCAGCCCGGCGATGTCCACCATGCGCAGGCGCCTGCCAGGTGCCATGGCGACCTGGCAGAGCACGAGATTGTCGGCCAGGGTGAGCCCGGCACAGCGCTGCAGGTCCCGGTTGAGGGCAACGCGGACCTGGTCGACGACTTCGCACAGGGCCGTCCATGCCTGCAGCGCTCCGGGCCGGCGGCCTCCCCCATGTCGTGCCGCTCGGCTGGAGCTACAACCCGGCGCTGGACACGATCGATATCGGCGGCCGCGACTTCGCCGGGACGAAAAAGTTCCGCAACGTCAAGGCCAACCCCAAGGTCGCCCTAGTGATCGACGACGTGCTCCCGCCCTGGCGGCCGCGCTGCGTCACGATCCGGGGCGAGGACAGGGCGCTAACCGAGGCGACCAGCGCGGACGGTGAGCGNNCTCAACGGCCGAGTGCGGCGAAGAACGCCGCGATGTCATTGGCTACCAGTTCCGGCTCCTCAGCCGCCGCAACCAGCGATCAGACCCGGCGCAGCACGGCGACCACCTTGCCGAGAATGGTTGCCCTGTCGCCCAGTATCGGCGGGTAGACCGGGTTGTGCGGCATCAGCCAGACGTGACCGTCGTCCGACCGCTTGAGGGTCTTGACCGTGCCCTCGACCTCGATCCCGTCGATCATCGCCGCCACGATGTCGCCGTTCTCGGCGTCCTCCTGCTGGCGGACGACCACCCAGTCGCCGTCGGCGATCGCAGCGTTGATCATCGAGTCACCGGTGACCTTGAGCACGAAGTGCGTCCCCTCACCGACCAGCTGCCTGGGCAGCGGGAAAGTGTCCTCGACCGACTCCTCGGCGAGGACCGGGCCGCCCGCCGCGATCCGCCCGACGAGCGGCACGTAGGCGGCTTCCGCCGCGCCGAGCGCTTCCGGCACCACGCTGGCACCGGCGGGTTCGCCGGCCTCCTGGCTGGCCGGCTGGCCGGGCAGCCGCACCACGGCCGTGCGTGGCTGCCCCGCACCGCGGCTCAGGTACCCCTTCCGCTGCAAGGTCAGCAGATGATGGGACACGCTGGACGGGCTGGCGAGCCCCGTCGCCTCGCCGATCTCGCGCAAGGTGGGCGGGTAGCCGCGGCGCTGCGCGAAGTCCTCGACAACCGTGAGCACCTTGCACTGGACCGGCGTAAGGTCCAGCCGGGCTCCGTGGACGGCCTTCACGCTTTTCATCATCGGCCTCCGCCCCCGGTGGTAGCTGGTAGGGCCGACGCTAGCAGTTTTGTTGAGTAAATCAAATACTTGTTCGAAGAAGCTTTCGTAATAGAACGTGTATTCTAGCGCGCCGCTGGCGTGTTCGGCGGGCGCGGGCGGCTTGCCCGGCCCTTCTCGGGGCCGCTGCCGCGGGATAGAGTGACGCCCGTGAGACGACTGGGCGAGCTCGAGCGAGCCATCATGGACGTGCTCTGGGAGAGCACGGAGCCGCTGACCGTACGTCAGGTCGGGCTGCGGCTGACCGATCGTGAGCTTGCTCACACGACGGTGATGACGGTCCTCGACCGCCTGGCCAAAAAGGGAATCGCCCGGCGGCAGCGGGACGGCCGTGCCTGGCGCTACCAGGCGGCGGCGGACCGCGAGGCCTACGTCACCGAACTCATGCTGCACGCACTGGATCAGACAGGGGACCGCTCTGCCGCGCTCGCCAGCTTCGCCCGCCGGGTCTCCGGTGCGGAAGCACAGGTGCTGCGGCGGGCGCTGGAGTCACTCGGGGAAACCACCCGGGACTGACCACCTGTGTTTCCGCCCGTCCTGCTCCTCGCCGCTGTCGCCGTGGGCACCATCCCTGGCGCGGCTGCGTTGGCGTCTGCCCGCTGGCCCTACCGCTCGCCAGCTGCCGCCATCCTGCTCTGGCAGGCACTTGGGCTGAGCTGGGGCCTGGCGGCGGTGGGGGCACTGGCCGGGCTCGGCGCGGTACCAGCCAAGTGGGGCGTGGCCGGGGGCGCGCTGCCCGGGGCCGTTCACGCGCTGCGGGACACAGCGCTCGGCTTCGGCACCGCCGCCCTGATCGCAGTCGTCCGGCTGGTCTTCCTGATGGCGGGGGCTGCCCTGCTGGTCCTGCTGTGCTGGGTGCTGCTGGCCGCGTCCGCGGCGGTACTGATGGCCCGCCGGCGCCACCGCATGCTGCTGTCCCTGCTGGCCCACGGTGACCCCAAGGTGCCAGGCGCACTCGTGGTGGACAGCCCCGCGGCCGCCGCGTACTGCCTGCCCGGGCTCCGCTCGCAGATCGTGGTCAGCGCCGGCACTCTCGACCTCCTCGACGCGGCCGAACTCGCGGCGGTCCTGGCCCATGAACGGGCTCACCTGCGTGCGCGGCACGATCTGGTGCTGCTTCCGTTTAGCGCCCTGAGCCGGGCCTTTCCCCGGTCCCGCCTTGTGCGGCAGGCGCACCGGACGGTGGCTCTGCTGGTGGAGATGCTCGCCGACGACCGGGCACTGCGGCACCGGCCGGCCAGGGAACTGGCCACCGCGCTGCTGCGGGTCGGTGTGTCTGCAGCGGGCCAGGCGCCTTCGGGTGCGCTGGCCGCGGTTCCAGGCCCGGACGGGGAAACAGCCGCCCGGGTCGCCCGCCTGCTCGCCCCCGCGCCCCGGCTGCCGGTTCCGGCCCTCGCCCTGGTCTGTGGCGCCTCAGCCGTGCTGGCCGCCGCTCCAGTTGCACTGCTTCTGCTGCCTCTCTGAACGCCCGGCCCGGGGTGAGCGCCTTCCTCCGCCGCGGCTCCTGGCCGGTGGGTCAGGACACCCGCCGCTGGCTGGGTCAGGACGGGTCGGCGATCCGGATGCGCAGCCGCCGGAAGCCCTTGCCCTTGTTCTCGATCTTGGCGATCTCGATTCTTCCCACCTGCCGGGTAGAGGCGACATGGGTGCCGCCGTCGGCCTGCTGGTCCAGGCCGACGATGTCGACAATGCGGACATCCTTGACCTCGGGCGGGATCAGGTTCGTGGCTGTGCGGATGATGTCGGGCAGCGCGAACGCCTCGTCCCGGGGCAGGACCCGCGCGTCGATCCGGCGGTCGGCGAGGATCTCGGCGTTGCAGGCGTCCTCGACGCTCTCCCGGAAGCCGGGCGGCACCTCCGGCAGGTTGAAGTCCATCCGTGCCGTCAGCGGCTCCATGTTCCCGCCGGTGACCAGCGCACCGAAATCGCGGAACACCACGCCGCACAGCAGGTGCAGCCCCGAGTGGGTGCGCATCAGGGCGGTCCGGCGCTCGTCCTCCACCGCGCCGCGTACCGCGGTGCCCGGGGTGGGCAGCGGATCACCCTCGGCCGGGATCAGGTACAGGTCGTCGCCTTTCCTGACATCGACGATCCGGGTCTGGACCCCACCCCAGAGCAGGACGCCGTGATCAGGTGGCTGGCCGCCACCACCGGGGTAGAAGGCCGACGTATCCAGCACGATGCCGTCGGGGCCCGACGCGAGTACCACCGCGTCCCAGTCGCGCAATGTCTGGTCGTCGAGTTCAAGCCGGTGTGTCCGCCAGGAAGCCTCACTCATGGGCGCAGCCTACTGGGGTTTCCTACCAGGGGCCGTAGGGACCCGAACTCGTCCCGCCCCGGAAGTCCCTGACCTTGGGGCGCACGTCGGTGAGGTAAATGGCAGCGGCGACGAAAGCGGCAATCGGCAGGATCCCGACCAGCGACATGCCACCGCCGTACACGGCGGTGCCCAAGCCGATAACGGCCGCCACCCCGAGGATGATCAGCCAGAGCGGCTTGGTCTGCTTGCCCGCTGCGGGGAAGGCCCCGGCGGGCCGGCGCACGGCGTCGATGAAGGCCCACGCCTCGACGACGAACGCCGCCATCGAGAGGGCCCAGAAGAACAAGTAGAGCGGGGTCATAGCACCGTTAAACACGGTTCCAGGCTATCCGGTCTGGGCAGCCGGTGGGCCGCGGCGGAAAGTGATCGTTGCGCGGCTACCCGGCCCGGGCGGCCAAGGGCCGCTGCGGGTGACCTGTGCGGTCATTCCCGGCGACCCCGGCCATCCGGGCCGGGTAGCATGGGCGATCAGCGGTGGCTGGCCTTGGGGTGGGCAGCCTTGGGCGGGCTGGTCTTGCCGTTGAGTTCAGCCTTGCCCTGGGTGGCGGTCTCGCCCCCGGCGAATGCGCGCTTCCCGAGCTTGGCCAGCCGGTCGTACTCACCAGCCGCCCTGGCGCGGGCAGTCGTCACGTACTCGGTCGCCCGGGTGGACAGCGAGGACACCGAGGCCTCGTGGCGCCACTTGGCGACCCGGGTCGGGAGTTCACGCAGCGTCTCGGAGGCGAGCAAGCCGACTCCTGCCGCCGCGTGCACGGGCTTGCTGTCAGCAAGCTTGCGCATCTCGGTCCTGACATCGATGGTGTTCATCGGTTCTCACCTTCCCCGGCCTGCCTTGCGCGGCAGGCCATCTCCTTCGTCCGCCAGCGCTTTCGCGCCGGACGCCTTCTCTGCTCCGGCCAGTTCCCCATCCGCTTGTGCTGCCGCATCCGCAGCCGCTGCGCCGGCAGCCGGCACTGAGGCCGGCCCGGCGTTCTGCGCGGTTTCCCGCCGGAACGACTCGTAGATCTCCAGCAGCACCTGCTTCTGCCGCTCGGCGAGTTCGGGGTCGGCTAGTATCGCCGCCCTCACTCCCGAATCGGGCCGCCGGTCCTCCAGGATCCCCGCCTGCACGTACAGTGCTTCCGCGGAGATCCGCAGGCCCTTGGCGATCTGCTGCAGGATCTCGGCGCTAGGCCGGCGCAGGCCCCGCTCGATCTGGCTGAGGTACGGGTTGGACACACCCGCCGCGGCGGCAAGCTGACGCAGCGATATCTTCGCCTGCTCCCGCTGCTCGCGGATGTACTCCCCGATGGAACTGACGCTTACTGGACTCACACCTATATTTAACCACAGATTGCTTGCAATTGCAAGCACCCGCAGCTAGCACCGGCGCCCGGAAACGCCCAGAACCAGGCAATACTGCCAGCCGGTTCAATCCGGTCTAGCAAGCACCCACACTATCTAGCCCCTCCTGCTGCCGGTGCCCCAGCCCAGCCAGACCAGACCGGCCGGACATGCCCCACCGTCCGGCCACCGCCCTGCACGGGAACGCTGGCGATCCGGCCCAGCGCTGCCACGTCCACCCCATCCGCCGCGGCCACGCCGAGCGACCGGAGCAGCGGCACGATAATGGCCGGCAGGGCGCGCGCCGCACCGTCCTCGATCTTGATGGCGCCCGCGCGCCCGTCCGGAAGGGCGAACGCCTGTACTCCCTCCGCACCCGACTTGAGCAGCAGGCCGGGGACCGCCTCCATCAGCGCGCGTTCGGCGCGGGTGGTCCCCGAGGCCCAGGCCGGGTGAGCCCGGATGGAGTCAGCGACCCGCCGCTCCGGCGATCCCGGCTCCGCCATCACCAGCGCGCGGAAGGCCCGGGCCAGCCCGGTCAGCGACAAGGCGAACAGGGGCGCACCGCAGCCATCCACGCCGACGGTGGGCACCGTCTCCCCGGACAGGTGCTCGACCGTCCGCCGGATCTCAATCTGCAGCGGATGCTGCGGGTCCAGGTAGGTGCCGGCAGGCCAGCCGGCCGCGGCACACGTGGCCAGCATGGCCGCGTGCTTGCCGGAACAGTTCATGTGCAGCCGGTCCGGCTCGCCACCGGAGCGCAGCAGTCCCCGCATGGCCTGATCGTCGAGGGGAAGGGCCGGCGGGCACCGGAGCGCTTCCACACCGAGCCCGGCCGCCGTCAGGATTTCGCGCACCCCGGCGATGTGGAACTGCTCGCCCGAGTGGCTGGCAGCGGCCAGGGCGAGCAGTGGGCCGTCCAGATCCAGCCCGCACCGGAGCATGCCGGCGGCCTGGAGAGGCTTGTTAGCGGAGCGGGGGTACATGGCCGCGCTGACCTCGCCGGCCTGCAGCACCTTCTCCCCGCCGGGCCCGGTCACCACCAGCGCACCCCGGTGCCGGGATTCGGCGAAGCCCGACCGGATCACCTCGGCCAGGACCGGGTTGTCAGTGACGGGGGGTCACCCCTAGCAGGGCACGGGCCTGGTCCGGGCTCATCGGCGGGCGCTGTGCCAGTGCCGCCAGGGCAGCGGCGCGCTCCACCAGTTCGGCGTTGCCGGTCACCGGGCGGCCGCGGGCGAAGCTGACCGTGTCCTCCATCCCCACCCGCAGGTGGCCGCCGGCCGAGAGCGCCGCGAGCATGACCGGCAGCGAGGTCCGCCCGATGCCCGTTGCCGACCAGGTAGCTCCCTCCGGAAGGGCCGAGACTGCCTGCACGAGCGTGGCGGCG
>DPMS01000688.1:2269-4320 GCA_003541285.1 Actinomycetota bacterium | reverse complement strand
CCGTTGCCGAACACGTCGCCGGACATGTCCCCGATTCCCACCACGGTGAAGTCGGTGGTGGCGGGGTCCAGGCCCAGGGTGGCGAAGTGGAATCTGACCGACTCCCAGGCGCCGCGGGCGGTGATCCCCATCTTCTTGTGGTCGTACCCCTCCGACCCACCGGAGGCGAACGCGTCGCCCAGCCAGTAGCCGTAGGCATTGGCGATCTCGTTGGCGGTGTCCGAGAAGGTGGCGGTGCCCTTGTCGGCCGCCACCACCAGATACGGGTCGTCACCGTCGTGCCTGACCACCCCGGGTGGCGGCACCACCTCGCCGCCCCGCAGGTTGTCGGTCACATCCAGCATCGCCCGGATGAACGTCTGGTAGCAGTCCCGCACCTCACGCTGGTAAGCCTCCCGGTCGGCCGGGTCGGGCAGATGCTTGCAGACGAATCCGCCCTTGGCGCCGGACGGGACGATGACCGAATTCTTGACCTCCTGGGCCTTGGCCAGGCCGAGGATCTCGGTCCGGAAGTCCTCCCGGCGGTCGGACCAGCGCAGCCCGCCCCGCGCCACCGGGGCGAATCTCAGGTGCACCGCCTCCAGCCGCGGTGAGTAGACGAACAGCTCGAACCGGGGCCGGGGGGCAGGCAGCTCCGGCACCTGCCCGGCGTCCAGCTTGACCACCAGGTATGGCGGCTCTTCCGGCGATGCCAGCTGCCCGGGAATGTGACCCACCTGGAAGAAACTGGTCCGCAGGGTGGCCAGGATCAGCCCCAGGTAGCTGCGCAGGATCCGGTCATGGTCCAGGATGGCGACCTCGTCGAGCTGGCCGCGGATCTCCTCGGTGATGGCCTCGCTGCGCTCGTCGCTCCCGCGCTGGTGCGTGGGGTCGAACCGGGACTCGAAGAGCCGGATGAGCAGCCGGGTGATGGCGGTGTTCAGGGCGAGGACCCGCTCGATGTAGCGCTGGCTGAAGGTCGTGCCCGCCTGCCGCAGGTACTTGGCGTAGGCGCGCAGCACGACCACCTGCCGCCAGGTCAGGTGCGCGTCGAGCACCAGGGCGTTGAACCCGTCATCCTCGATCTTGCCCTTCCACAACGCGATGAGCGCGTCCTCGAAGAGGGCCTTGACCGGCCCGGTCGGCGGCGGGCCCGGGACAATTCCGGCCGGCTCACCGGATGGCTCCCCCGTTTCGGCGGCCTCACCGGCCGGGCGGCCGGCGCCGCTGCGCCGCAGCCCGAAGTCATAGATCCAGAACGGCTGTGCCCCTCCCGGCCCGGCGAACTCATAAGGGTGCTCGTCGACCACCTCAACCCCCATGTGCTGAAGCCGGGGCAGCACGTCCGTCAGGGTGATCGGGGAGCCGATCCGGTAGATGGTCAGCCGCCAGACGCCATGCTCAGCCCCCTCGGGGACCGGCCGGCCCGCCATGTAGCTTTCGGCCTCCCACAGGTCGAACGCGACGCTCTCGCCGGAGGAGACCATGCTGTGCACCCGGACCAGGTCGGTCAGCGCGTTCGCGGCCGGCACGTCCGCCTTGTAGGTCTCCGGGATCGCACCGGCGCAGATGTCCAGCAGGGCCTTGGCGGGCACCTCCCCCAGCGTCCGGCTGGCTTCCGCGGCCAGGTCCTCGTCCCAGGACCTGGCCGCCGCCGTCAGTGCCGCTTCCAGTTGCGCGGGGTCCACGTCCGGCAGCGCCGTGCCCAGTTCGGGCCGCACCACCACGTGCAGCCGGGCCAGGGGTGATTCCCCGACTGTGGCGCTGTACACGACGGCGGCTCCGTGCAGCGCCTCGCGCAGGATCTCCAGCATGCGCAGCCGCACCGGCGTGGTGTAGCGGTCTCTGGGCAGGTACACCAGGCAGGACATGTACCGCCCGTAGACGTCTTTGCGCAGGAACAGCCGGGTCTGGCGGTGGGTCCGCAGCCGGAGCACCCCCAGGGCGATCGGCGTGAGCTCCTCCACCGAGATCTGGAACAGCTCCTCCCGTGGGTATCCCTCCAGGATCTCGGTCAGGTCCTGGCCATCGTGGCTGTCCGGGGCCACCCCGGCCCGTTCCAGCACGCTGGC